>NZ_JBKKAP010000190.1:0-9656 GCF_046714615.1 Paeniglutamicibacter sp. | reverse complement strand
GTCACCACGTTGTTGTTGCGGTACAGGCGCCCGATCAACGGGATCATGGCCTCGGCGAGCTCTTCGCGCCCGCTCCATTCCTGTAGGGCTTCGACAGACTGCTGGGTCACTGAAAATCCTTCCAAATCAGCCGGCTGGCGATCCTCAAGCCGGTTGTTACCGTAAAAGCACCTTTGCAGAAACGGTTGTTCAGGGGGTACCAGGATCATTTCCCCGTGGAGCCCTAGGGCCCGGAATCCATTCTAGTATGCCTGCCCGGAGATCCACGGCGCGGGCCGGTGAGGTCTCTCACACCCGTCTGTCCGCGTGCTCGTCTGGCGCCGGGGCTGGCACCGGCGGGCATGTTGCGCCGCCAAGCCGTCTTGCGGTCCGGGTCCACGGGGCGACGCCGTGCTCGATCCAGGTCAGGTACCGCCGCCAGAAAATGTCCTAGCGCGGGGTCCACGGTTCCTCGGGCGAATCCTCTGAGCCGTCGGCCGCCTCATGCGGGTGGCTGGGCGGACGGTGCGGAAAACCTGCGAGCGGGTCCTTGTCCTGGCCCTGGGCGGACTCGTGGATCTGCCGTTTCTGTTCCTCCAGGGACTGCTGGGCGGCCGAGCTGGAGGGCTTGTAGAAGTTGTTCAGGGCGTCGAAGAGCCCCGAGGCGCCACTTCCGCCACCGTCGGTGGGAAAAGTGAACCTCGAAGCGGCCCACAGCAGCCCGATGCACAGCACCGGTATCCCGATCAGCCAAAAAAGCCACTCCATGCCTTCAGTCTAATGCTGCTGCACCAGCCGCCGGGGCGACGGCAGTGCCCCGGCGGCCGTCGTGTGTTCAGGCGACAAATAGTCGGCGGGCTGCCACCGGCGCCGCTTCTGTTTCGGCGGGCTGCGCTGCACTGGCGGCATCGGCGACTTGGTCTGCAGGGATGTCGAGGTCCAGGGCGGTTGCCACGATGGCGTCGAGGGCCTCGATTCGCTCCTTCAGGAGAATGCGGGCGGATGCCACATCTTCTGCGGCGGCACGGATCAAATCCACGTGGTGCACGGCGGTGTCCTTTCGTATTCGACGAAATCTGCAGAAAGCAGTTTAGTGAGTTTTCTTCGGCTGCTCAAGCCAACGCATGCGGGATGTGGGAACTGCCGGGTTGGCGTCTGTGGGTGGAAGTGCTCCGGGCATGCGGCGCATCGGCGCATCTCAGGGTGTTGGACCGTCGAAGCGGGCGTTCCTTGCTGCCGGAGTCGAGTGCCAAGGCACGCGCGCAGCGGTCGATGGCGCGGGATTCCGGTTCGTGGGGGGCCTTGAGACTACATGCGCAGGGCGCAGAAAAGCCGCTGCATCCCTTTGATTGCAAGGGATGCAGCGGCTTGTGGTGGACGGGATGGCCGGTACGCCGGGTTTTGTGCCGCGGTCGGTTACCCGAATCGCGGTGACGATCATCTATCTAGGAGTGCCGTTGCCGACACCCTCAAGCGGTCCACCCGACTACATTGAGCGAACAACCCAGTAGTCTGTCTGACCTTGCTCCGGGTGGGGTTTACCTAGCCGCTCCGGTCACCCGGAGCGCTGGTGGTCTCTTACACCACCGTTTCACCCTTACCCGCACAAGTGCGGGCGGTCTATTCTCTGTGGCACTGGCCTGCGGGTTACCCCGAGTGGGCGTTACCCACCACCCTGTTCTGTGGAGCCCGGACGTTCCTCGGGCCACTTGCGTGACACGCGATCGTCTGGCCATCCCGTCCAGCATTCAAGTATAGTCGCTTTTGGACAACCGATTGCACGCGGTGGTTGCCATTTCCGCGACTGGCGGCTGCTGGTCACGAAAATGGGTTTGGGGTGCGGGAAGACTAGGCTTGACCGGTGCTGATCTTGCTTCCGCCCTCCGAGGGCAAAGAACCCGCCGGCAATGGCGACCCCTTTGATGCCGATGTGCTGCAGTTCCCCGAACTGAAACCGCATCGCCACCAATTGCTGGCTGCGTTGGCCGAGGTCTCGCGCGCCGATGATGCGCTCGAGGTGCTCGGCGTCGGCAAATCGTTGGTCGCCGAAGTGACGCGCAATATCGAATTGCATACAGAGCCCGCAGCCGCGGCCCACACTGTATACACCGGCGTGCTTTTTGAGGCGTTGGGCTATGAACGGCTCGATGCCGCAGCCCGTGCGCGCGCGGATGCGAACATCCTGGTGATTTCCGCGCTGTGGGGAGCCGTGGGTTTTGCCGACCGGATCCCGGCGTACCGGTTGTCCATGTCGGTGAAGCTGCCCGAGATCGGAAAGCTTGCCAGCTGGTGGAAACCGAAGCTGACACCGGTGCTCAACGCGCGGGCCGGCGACGGATTGGTGGTTGACTGCCGCTCAAGCACCTACGCCGCTGCGTGGGCGCCGCCAGCGCCGAACACCGTGAGCGTTTCGGTGTTCCAGCTGCGCGGCGGCGTGCGCAAGGTCGTTTCGCACTTCGCCAAGCACACCCGAGGGGAGTTGGCAGCGCATCTGCTCACTCGTGGCAACGAGGTGACGACGCCTTCGGAGCTGCTGGACGCGGCCCGGGAGCGCTGGGAAGCCGAGCTGGTGGACGGCACCGCGAAGAAGGCACACCAGCTGAACATCATCCTGCCTGAGGACCACGCGTTCCGGGCCGTTGGCGGCTAGCCGGCAGCGGCGTCGTCGGCCACCAGCTCGATTTCGAACCCGGCCAGATCCTCGAGGTAGGCGGCGTAGTGCGCCTGTCCCCCGGCATGCGGGTGGACGTCGGTGAACAGCAATATGAAGCCGCGGGCCACGGCCTCAGCGGTGAGTTCGTCGACCCGCGCCCGTGAGCCGGCAACGAAGGCCAGGTGGTTCAGCCCCGGGCCGCACCGCCGGTGCTGCAAATCGAGCACATCCGGCCCCGACTCGAGAACGATGTAGTCGTGTGAGCCGATGTAGCTGGTCCCGTGCGGCCAAGACTCCCCCGGTGTATAGCCAAGCTCTTGAAACAGCCAGCCGAGCGAGGCCCGGGACGCGGTCAGGTCCCGAACCCAGATTTCCACGTGGTGAAGGCGACCCGAGCGTGGGGTGGTCACGGCGGCGACGATGCCTTCGGGGGCCTATGCTCCCCATTCGGCGCTGCGCACCAGGATAGCGCCGCTGTCGGGGCAGAAGACAACTTCATCGGCCGGGGCCGCCTTGATTTCCGCCAGGTCCCCGGCTGCCAGCGCCATGCCACTGGCCTCGGAAGTGCCATGGAAGAGGCGGGCCGCACCGATGCCGTTGCGGGTGCGCAAGCGGTCATACGTGGACATGAGCGCGTCGTCGAACGAAGCCGCAAGTTCGGCGCGGGCGCTCTTGGTGTTGGCCAGTTCGGCTTCAAGCGCTGCAACTGCGGCATCGCGGCGGGCCAGGTGCCCGGCGTGTTCCTCGGTGCGGGTCGCGGTGAGGCTCCCTGCGGCATCCTCCTGGGCTTGGAGTTCCTCGAGTGCGCCCATGAGCTCAAGCTCCGCGTCCTCGAGACCATTGCGGCGGACCGTGAGCGAATCAATCTCGTGGGACAACGCCATCATGTCGCTGGCAGTGCCGGCGTTGGAGTTGATGCGGGTCTGGTCCTTGGCAATGTGCGCAGCGACCTTTTCCACGGCCAGCTCGGAATCCTTCAGCGCTGCCGCGGCCACGGCGACCTCTTGTTGGATCTGCGCCTGGGCGGCACGGGCCTCGTCGAGGCCGGCCTGGGCGGCGGCCAGCTGGGCGTCGGCGGTGGCCTCCGAGATCTTCCGGGTGAGCTGGGTGATCTCCGAATCGAGCGCGGCCACTTCCAAGAGTCGAAGCTGTTCCGCCGGTGCTGCCTTTGCCATGCTGACCTCCACTGTGCGCGCCGTGGCGCTGCCGTTCCTGATGTGCCTCGAGCGATCAGTGATCACTTAGCCACAACACTAGTCAGTCTGGGAACCTCGAGGGGAATGCGACCCGCCGGAGTCCACCGGGGCTGTGCGCGGGCGAAGCACGGCGGCCTGGATGCACGGGCAGGCGGTTGAATCGGGCACCTGCGTTGGAAGGTGGATGCCTCGTTGTGGGTCTGCTCAGGCGGCTGCGGCTTCGGGGTGGAAGACCCAGTTCCGCCTGGGTCTTTGCATCGGGTCGCGGGATTTGGGGAGGACCACGTGGGGAACGCCATCGAGGACGCGGATGGTGAAATGGCCGGCATGGAAGGCGGTATGGCAGCGAACACAAAGGAGCAGGCCTTGGCCGACGTTGGTCGTTCCGCCTTCGGAGAAGGGCTTGATGTGGTGGACCTCGCAGCGGTGGGTGGGCATGGAGCAGCCGGGGTTGGCGCAGCCGCGGTCACGGGCGGCGATGGCGCGCTTTTGGCCCTTCGTGAAGAAGCGGCGCCGTCGGCCCAAGTCGAGGGGTTGGCTTTTGCCGCCCATGACCAGGGGAAGGATGCCGCCGTTGCAGGCCATGCGGCGGGCAGCGGCCGCCGAGACGAATTCTCCGTGCGGCGTCACGCCCGGTGTTTCCAGGGTGCCGGTGAGCGAGTCGTAGTCGATCATGACTAGCAGCTCGATGCGGGAGTTCATGGGCATGTCCGGGTCCGCCGGGGCTGCGGGGTCCAGCCAGGTGCGGATGGCGTCCATCAGTGCCTGGGAGAGGCGTTGGGCGCGGCGGCGGGCGTAGGCTTCCTCGGCGGTTTCCCCGGGATACAGGCCGTTGTCCGGGAGCCCGAAGGGGTTGCACGTGGGTTCTTTGCCAAGGTCGGTGAATCCGGCTCGGGGGCGCTGCTCCAGGGGCGTGTCCGGATTGACCGCCCAGGCGGGGATCATCGGTGGTTCCCCGCCGTCCACGGGGTCGCCAAAGAGGGCAGCTTGTGTTCCCGTGGTGCCGGTGAGCTCGCTGGTGGCCCTGGTGGCGGGGCGGCCGGAGGACGTGCGTGGGTTGTTCAGGTCGTCGGCCAGGGTGCTGAGCAGTTCGTGGCCCTCGGCATCGGTGGTCAGTTCCCAGAGGTAGCCGGTCGGTTTGTGGCCGCGGAAGCTCAGGCCCAGGTACCGGGCGTTCTTGGCCTCGTCGCGTTCGACGGTGGTGCCCTCCAGCTCGATGGCGGCCTGCTTGAGGAACTTGCCGAGCGTGGATTCGTCGCACACCCGGACCGTGTGGGCGACCTGTTCCTCAAGCCGCGCCCGGGCTTCCCCGGGGTCTGGCTGGGCGTCCAGTGCCGGTTGCAGGGCGGTGAGCTTGGCGGCGGCGTTGGCGAGAAGCCGCGGGTCCGCGGTGCCCTCGGCCAGGACTCCGGCCAATTGCGGGCAGGTCGGCGGCAGCGTGGTCCCGTCGGGCCCGTGGTGGCCCATGAGCCGTTCGTTGGTGTTGATGCGGTGCCGGGCCTGCAAGTAGCCCAGGTGCAGTTGGTTCTTGAGGAACTCGGCGGGGTCGTGGTGCAGGGGCTTGCGGTCCGGGCCCGTCACCTGGTCTGCAGGCAGCCTGCCGACGCCCGCGGCGAAGCCACCGGGGTCAAGCAGCAGCTGGTTGAGGGCTGCCAGGGGTTTTTCGGTGAGGGTGTGCACCTCGGTGTCCACGCAGGCGCCGGCGGCCAGCACCTGGGCGTAGGATCCGGTGCGGTAGACCCGTTCGGAAAGCAGCGTCAGGGCGGCGGCGCGCACCGGGGAATCGCCCACGGAAGCCGCGGCGTCGTCGATGGCCTTCTTGGTGGCCAAGTCGAGGGCGGCCAGCAGGCGCAGCCGATCGACGTGCGGCTCGGTGCCCGGCGTGCCCCCGGACTCCGCCGCCAGTGCCCTGCCAACTGCGGCCAAGACCGTGTCGATGATGTTGCCTGCATTGCCCATGCCACCCATGGTGCGCCGAAGCGAACCCGCTCCGCCACCCCTGACGCGTATCTGTGGACAACCGGCCCGGAGCACGCAAAAACGCGGTGCGCGGCTCCGGCCCTGGTGGATTGGGGAGAAGCTGCGCGCACCGCGTCGGCAAGCCCGGGTCCGTCAGACACGAAGGCCGGACTGCGCCAGGGGCACTACGGGGTGAGGATGAAGTCCCAGGGATCGGTGTTGATGGCCGAGACGGCGATTTCCACGTCGTGCCCCAAATCATGCAGCACGTTCTTCAGCGCATCGGCGGCCGTGGGCAGCCACAGCCACTCGGAGGCAAAGTGGGAGACGTCGATGAGGTACGGCTTGCCGTTCAGCGCGGCCTCGCGGGCCTCGGAGGCGGGGTGGTGGCGCAGGTCGGCGGTGACGTAGACGTCGGCCTCGGAGGCACGGACAGCGTCGAAGAGGGAATCCCCCGCACCGCCGCAGACCGCGACCTTGCGCACGATGCCCGCACGTTCACCTGCCACGCGCACTCCCCCGGCAACAGCGGGCATCGCGGAGAAAACGCGGGAGGCGAATTCGTGCAGCTGCAGCGGTTCGGGCAGCATGCCGACCCGGCCGATGCCCTCTTCGGGCAGCCCGTCCTTGGAGGGGGCCAGCGGCTGCGTGTCGGTGAGCCCGAAGATGTCAGCGAGCACGTCGGAGACCCCTCCGATGGCCGAATCGGCGTTGGTGTGCGCCGTGACCAGCGCGCAGCCGGATTCGATGAGCAGGTGGATCGCTTCGCCCTTGAACCCGGTGGCGGCCACGGAGTTCACCGGGCGCAGCAGCAGCGGGTGGTGGGTGATGAGCAGGTCGGTGCCGCGGGCAACGGCATCGGCAACCACCTCGAGGGTCGGGTCGACGGCGAACATGATTCGCTTGACCTCGCGCTGCGGGCGCCCGACCACGGGCCCCACAGAATCCCAGTCCTCTGCCAGCGAGGCGGGCCAGAGTTCCTCGACGGCAATCAGCACCTGGCCGAGGGTGGGCGTGGAAAGGGCGGCTTCCGCCGGGTCAAGGGCGGGATCGTCGACCCGGGACGGGGCGGGGAGCGAAGCGGTGTCGGTGGCGATGGCCTCGCCGGCGGAATCCAGGCCCTGCATGTTCGCTCCCGACGGGTCCAAAGACGCGGCACCGGAGCCCGGGCCTGCGGGGTTTGCCGAAGCGTTTGCGGTGTCGGCGGTTTCCTGGTCGGCCGATTCCGGCCCGGAGACGATGCGCATGCCGTGGGGCTGCTGCTTGTTGCTCTGCATGCATCTACCGTATCCGGATCGGCCCCGAATGCCCGCATGTGCCGGCCATGAATTGCGCACCCATGCCGCCACCGGGGTGGCCTGCGTGCCGGAGGGAATGAAATGGCGGTGCCCGTGCTTGAGTGTAGATGTGAACGACTTCTCAATTTCCAGCACCCCGATCCGCTTTTCGCCCACCACCCGGGGCCCGCACGGGCAGGAGCTGAGCACGTTTGTGCTGGCCGGCGGCTGTTTTTGGTGCCTCGATGCGGTCTACCAGCGCACGCGCGGGGTCCACGCGGTCATCTCGGGATACACCGGCGGCTCCGACCCGGCTCCGAGCTACCGCACGGTCTGCGGCGGCAATACGGGACACGCCGAGGCGGTTGCCGTAACATTCGACCCCGCCGTCGTTCCGGCCGAGGTCATACTTGACATGTTCTTCACCACCCACGACCCCACCACGCTCAACCGCCAGGGCTACGACGTGGGCACCCAATACCGCTCGGCGTTCTTCCCCCTGGACGCCGCGCAAGAGGCGATTTTCCGCGAAAGCGCGCGGAAGTTCGGAGAGCTCTATCCCCATCCGCTGGTCACCACCTACGAGGCCCCGGCGGACTTCTTTGTGGCCGAGGGAATCCACCAGGACTACTACAACCGCTTCCCCGACGAGGGGTACTGCAGGGTCATCATCGACCCGAAGCTGGCCAAGGCCAGGAAATATTACGCAACATGGCTCGAGGAACCCGCCGCCGAGCGGTCCTGACTAGGCTTGTACACGAAGTTCCCGGCGAGCCGCTGCCTGCCGGGACCGTGCCTGCACGGCCCATCACGCTCCCACACCCAAGGACAAAGGACACCATGTCGAAGATCTACAACGACGTCACGCAAATTGTTGGCCGCACCCCGCTGGTGCGCCTGAACCGACTGGGTGCCGGGCTGCCGGGCAACATCGCGGTGAAGCTGGAATTCTACAACCCGGCCAACTCGGTCAAGGACCGCATCGGCGTTGCCATCGTTGACGCGGCCGAGGCCTCCGGGGACCTGCACCCGGGCGGCACCATCGTCGAGGGCACCAGTGGCAACACCGGCATCGCCCTGGCCATGGTGGGAGCTGCCCGCGGCTACAAGGTCGTGCTTACCATGCCCGAGACCATGAGCACCGAGCGCCGCGTGATGCTGCGCGCCTTCGGCGCCGAGATCGTGCTGACCCCGGGCTCCGAGGGCATGCGCGGAGCGGTGGAGAAGGCCAAGGAGATCGTCGCCACCACCGAGAACGCCATCTGGGCCCAGCAGTTCGCCAACGTCGCCAACCCGGCGATCCACGAGGCCACCACCGGCCCGGAGATCTGGGAAGACACCGACGGCGAGGTCGACATCTTCGTCGCCGGCATCGGCACCGGCGGCACCATCACCGGTGCCGGCCGCTTCCTGAAGGCCAAGAAGGAGTCCCTACAGGTCGTCGCGGTCGAGCCGAAGGATTCGGCGATCCTCAACGGCGGCAAGCCCGGCCCGCACAAGATCCAGGGCCTGGGCGCCAACTTCATCCCCGAGGTGCTGGACACCGAGCTGTACGACGAGGTGCTTGACGCCTCAATCGACGACTCGGTCGCCATTGCCCGCGCGCTCGGGACGCAGGAAGGCATCCTGGGCGGCATCTCGGCCGGCGCCGCCGTGTGGGGCGCCCTGGAAATCGCCAAGCGCGAGGAGAACGCCGGCAAGCTCATCGTCGCCGTGATCCCCGACTTCGGCGAGCGTTACATCTCCACGTTGCTCTTTGACGACATCCGTGGCTAAGACAGCCCATCCGAGAGGTGCCGGACGGGGCGCGCAGGAAACTGCCGTCCCTTCCGGCGCCGCATCGGGCAACACCTGCAGTGTTCCGGCCGGTGGCCGGAAAGACGCACGAACAAAGGCCTATGTGTGAGATTCTTTTCCCGACTAGCCGAAGACCTGCGCGGGGCAAGTGCACATGATCCCGCCGCCCGCGGCCAGGCCGAGAACTTCCTGGCCTACTCCGGACTGCACGCGATCTGGATCCACCGGTTGACCCACCGGCTGTGGCAGAACCCCAAGACCCGCTTTCCGGCGCGCCTGCTGTCCCAATTGGGCAGGTTCCTCACCGGGATCGAGATCCACCCCGGAGCCACCATCGGCCGGCGCTTCTTCATCGACCACGGCATGGGCGTGGTGATCGGGGAGACAGCGGAAATCGGCGACGACGTGATGATCTACCACGGGGTGACCCTGGGCGGGCGTTCGCTGGCCAAGGTCAAGCGCCACCCGACCATCGGGGACCGCGTGGTCATCGGTGCGGGCGCGAAGGTGCTGGGCCCGATCGTGATCGGTGCGGATTCTGCCATCGGCGCCAACGCCGTGGTGGTCAAGGACGCGCCGGCGGATTCCATCATCACCGGGATCCCGGCGAAGAACCGTCCGCGCACCGCCGAGGAGCACGCACCCGCGGTGGACCCGGCGGAGTACATCGACCCGGCCATGTGGATCTAGCGCCTTGCGCTGAATGGTTTGACATTGCGGCGTGGAAAACATACCCCCCGGGGTGGTTTAGACCAGTGTCTTTTAAACAAATACCCGCCCCCCAGACAAGCGCGC
>NZ_JBKKAP010000189.1:0-1200 GCF_046714615.1 Paeniglutamicibacter sp. | reverse complement strand
CGGGTTGCTGCTCCTTGGTGCTCGGTCCGCTTCATTTCATTTCGCCAGCAACCAAAAAAACGCGGGGGAGAGACAAAGCGCGGGGCTGGTTCCGCGATCCCCCTCACCCACAGATTGAGGAAAAATAACCATGAAAAGCATCAAAGCAACCACCATGGCCGAGGTCACGGCAGTCGCCATCCACGGAATCGGCTTCATCCCCACCTCGTCGGTGGTTCTCATGCTGACGAACGACAACGGACTGCTGGCCACCCTGCGCGTGGATGCCAACCCCGAAGCACCCGCCGAGGAATGGGCACAGAACATCACCACGTACGTTCACCGCGTGAGTGATGCCAACAGCGTCATCCTGTTGAGCTTCGAGAACGAAAAGGCCATGACCACCCAGCAGTTCCGCGCGTTGGGCGACACCTTGGCCCGCGCGGGATGCCCCATCAAGAACGCGGTGCTCGTCACCGATGGCTGGGTCATGGACTACGACGGCGATTCAACCGACGCGGTTGAATTCTCCACCGTCGCCGAATCCAACGCGGCACTGGCCTTGATGCTCAGCACCAACAAGGCCGCCAAGATGGCCGCAGACATTCCGGCCTGCACCACCCCGGCCAGCGTCAGCGACCTCGAGAAATTCATCAACGACGCCCAGCATATGGGCTTCGAGGACGCGGAAACCCGCGCCGTGGTGCGCGGCACGCTGGCCGACATGGTCGGCGGCTACCGCCACCACGGGAAGGTCAGCCCCGAGCACGCCGCATGGCTGGCCGGAATCTGCACCAACAAGAACGTGCGCGACCTGCTGTTCGCCTCGCTGGCCACCACCAGCGACGACGCCGGAACGATTAGCGCCGTCCTGATGGGGGAGACCGCACCGGAAGATTGGGAATTCTTCCTCACGGGTGCCGACGCAATCTACACCGCGCTTCAATTCATCCCCGAAGCCAGCCGCACCGACCTGCTGGCCGGAGTCGGATGGACACGCTGGATCAACGGCAAGGGAAGCGAAGCCATGAAATACCTCAGCCTCGCGCTTGACGCCGACCCCGAGCACCGCCTCACCACCCTGTTGATCAAATTGATCAACACCGGCGAACTTCCCCGGTCCGCCAGCACCAAGCACTAACCCACCCCCCCAACCACCAGCTAGGTGGGGCGGCGGGACCCAAAAAAAACCCCCCCCAACAAACAAAAACCCCAAAAAAG
>NZ_JBKKAP010000188.1:0-51951 GCF_046714615.1 Paeniglutamicibacter sp. | reverse complement strand
GCCGCGCCCAACGCGTCAGCGTCTCGCGCTCCCCATCCGTCAATTCCAGCGGTACCTTCGGCCTCCCGGTGCTTCCCATGACACCATTTTACAATTAGGAAGCGAATTTCTGGCGCAGGACACTAGGTGGATATTGCGGGCAAGGGACTGAGATCGGAAATGAACTTCGTCCCTTCCACCGGGTCGAGATCCAGGAAGCGGATGTCGAGCAGGCCGAGGGCACCCAGTGCCGTCCGCAGCTTCCCCTGGAAGACGGGCTGGTGCGTTCCCACTCCGCCGCCGATGATGACAGGTCCCCGGGTTTCCAGCAGGGCCGAGAGGTCCCCGAGCATCCGGCACACGTGCGCCACCGCCTCCTCAACGATCAGCGCGCTGTCGGGGTCCCCGGCCGCGAGGGCCTCGAAGACCAGCGGGGACTGCTGGGCCCAGTAGCGGCGGTCGGTGTCACCGTGGAACAGCGCAATCAGTTCGTCCGGCGATTCCACGTTGTTGGCAGCGAGCACGCGGCGGCCCAGCTCGCCCGGTTCCTGTCCCCGGTTGAACTCGCGCAGCGTGTGGCGCACCGCCTCGCGCCCCATCCAGTAGCCGCTGGCTTCGTCTCCCAGCAGGTACCCCCATCCCCCGGCCCGGCCTTCCCTGCCTTCGGCATTGACACCCCAGGCCGCCGAACCGGTTCCCAGGATGACAGCCAGGCCGGTGGAGGCCCGGCCCGCGGCCAGGATCAGCCGGGTGTCGTGGACCACGAGGATCTCGGCGCCCGGGGCATGGACGGCGATCATGGCCCGCAGGGACTCGGCGTCCGCCTCGGTGTCGATGCCGCCGGCACCTGCAACGACCCGGTCGATGTGCCCGGCCCCGAGTGCGGCGAACACCTCGGCGATGTTCGCCTTGGCCATCTGGGCACTGACGTTCTGCACGTTGGCGCTGCCGCTCTTGGCCTCGGCAAGCTGCACATCACCGCTCCAGCGCATGGCGTGCGTCTTGGTTCCGCCGATGTCCAGGCCCACCAGGGCCAGCGGTCTCTGCCGGGGATTGCTCATGAGGATTCCTGTCGTGCGTGATGCTAGCGCATCGCCTTGGTGATGATCTCTGCCCATTTCCAGGGCTTCTCGGTGCCGCCGGGCTGGGAGGTGAAGTACTCCCACCCCATGACCCCGCCGAACCCCGGGTACTTGTTGCTCAGCTCGTTGACCGTCTTGGCCAACGTGTCCACCTCCACGAACCCCCTGCACAGGCTCGGATCGGTGATCGTTCCGGCAACAACCTTGTCTGCCGGGTACACGCCGTACTCCATGATGGCGTCGTAGCCCGCGGTCGTTTCCAGGGTGCCCCAGCCGCAGTAGAACTGGGTGTTGAACCACTCGATGTCCGCCCCGCGTGCGGCGTACAGCTCATCGTAGTTGAACCCGGAGATGCTGGTCCCTCCCTTCAGGGCGGTGGCCACCGGGGCCAGGGTGATGATGAAGTCCTCGCCGAAGTCGGCCTTCAGCTGGTCGATGAGGTTGATGACCCCGGGAAGCGACATGTCTTCCTCGACGTCAAGGTCCAGGCCATCCAGCCCGTAGGTTTCCACCAGGTCGCGCAGGTGCGGGTAGTACGTGTCGAAGGTGTCCAGGTCCAGGCGGTCGAAGGTGCCGCGGGCGGCGCCTCCCAGCATGCCGATGACATCGACGCCGTGATCCTGCATGGTTCCGAGCTCGTCCCACATCGTGTCGAACTTGGCGTCGGCCGGAAGGTCGTCGTTCAGCCGGATCTCCCCGGGCGTCTCGTTGACGTGGATGGCCCCGACGATCAGGTCGGTCAGGCCGGTCTGGCGCTGGACCATCGGCAGCGGGGAAACGTACGCACCCTCGTGGTACTGCGTCTGGTAGTACAGGACCGTGCGGCGGTTTTCGGTGCCTTCGGCCGGTGCCGACTGCTGCGTGGCTGCTGCGGGGGCTTGGGCCGCTTGCCCGGCGTTGGCGGCCAGCGGGGCGGCCAGGGCCAGGGTTCCGGCGAGCAGTGCGGTGGAGGCGATGGCGGTGATCCGCCCGAGGCTTTGCTTCGGTGACATTTGTGGTCTAACTCCTTTGGTTGGAAAACGGGACCGCCACTTTGTGTGGCGGTCCCGGTTTGGAACGGAGAGCTACTTGCCTAGCCCTTGACTCCGCCTTCCTCGACGCCCTTGAAGAAGTGGCGCTGGAGGAGGGCAAAGACAATGGCGATCGGGATGAAGGCGATCATCGCACCGGCGGCAATGAGCCGCTGGTCGGTGGCGAAGGTTCCGGCCAGGTATTGCAGCCCGATGGTCAGGGTGAAGTTTTCCGGGGTGGTCAGCACGATCAGCGGCCACAGGAAGTCGTCCCACGCGCCGATGAAGGAGAAGATCGCCACCACGGCGATGGTTCCCTTCACCGAGGGGACGCCGATGTGCCACAACCGCTGCCAGGCGTTGGCGCCGTCGATGACCCCGGCCTGGTCCAGTTCCTCGGGCATGACGCGGAAGGCGTTGTACATCAGCAGCACGTTCAGCGGAGCGACCATGCCCGGCAGGGCCACACCCATCAGCGTGTCGGCCAAGCCGAGCTCGCTGACCAGCAGGAACTGGGAAACGATGGTTGCCTCGCCGGGCAGGATCAGCGAAGCCAGCAACAGGCCGAGCACGATCTTGGAGCCGCGGAACTTCAGGCGGGCCAGGGCGTAGCCGGCCAGCGTGGCGAAGACGATGTTGCCGGTGACGCCCACCGCGGCGACGAACAGGGAGTTTCCGATGAAGGAGAAGATCGGCACGGCCATGAAGGCCCGGATGTAGTTGTCGATCGTGGGGTTGGCCGGGAAGAACGAGGGGACATCGGTGTAGATGTCCTCGTCGGGGCCCTTGAGCGAGGTGGAGAACTCCCACAGGAACGGTCCGACGCAGATCAGCAGGACGACGACCAGCAGGACGTAGCGCATCCACTTCTCGGTCGGGGACATGGTCCCGATGCTGCTGAATCCGCGCCGGGGCTTGCGCCCCGGCTTCTTGCTTACGGGGGTGTCCGTGGCGGCCGGTGCGTTCCGGGTTTCTTCGAGGGTGCTGTTGGGGGCGCTCATTACTCGTTCACCTTCTTGTTGATTTTGCCCAGGATGAGCAACGGCACGAGGGTCACGGCAAAGAGCAGGAGGCTCAGGGCCGAGGCGTAGCCCAGGTCGCCGGCGAAGCCGCGGGCGTACTGCTGGATCAACATGACGATCGACATCGACTCGCCGCCGGGTCCTCCGGAGCCGCCGGTGAGGATGTAAAGCTCGGAGAAGACGCGCAGTGCCGATACACAGACCAACACGGCGATCAGGGCCATGGTGTTGCGCACCCCGGGAACCGTGACGGACCAGAATCGGCGGATCGGTCCGGCTCCGTCCATGGCGGCTGCCTCGTGCAGGTCCTTGCTGACGTTGGCCAGGGCTGCCAGGTAGATGATCATGTAGTAGCCAAGTCCCTTCCACACCGTCAGGCTGATGGCGCTGAAGATGACAAGCCAGCGGTCGGTCAGGAACGGGATGGGCTCGGTGATGATGCCCAGGGCCTGGGCCAGGTTGTTGACCATGCCCTGCTCGTCCAGCAGCCAGGTCCAGATCAGCGCCACGACAACGGCCGAGGCGATCACCGGGGTGTAGAAGGCCGTGCGGAAGAAGGCAATGCCCTTCATCTTCTTTTCCAGCAGCATGGCGATCAGCAGCGGCAGGATGGTCAGCAGGGGCAGGCAGACGAGCATGAAGACCAGGCTGTTGAGCAGCGCATTCATCAGCTGCGGGTCACGGAACATGTATGAGAAGTTGCTGAGCCCAACAAATTCCACATCCCCGCCGAGCGGCTTGGCGTTGGTGAACGCCAGAATAATGGTGTTGATGGACGGCCAGAAACTGAATACTCCGAGCCAAACCAATGCGGGGGCGACGAACAGCCAGGGGCTGATCCAGCTTTTAGTCTTCATGGTGTGCAGACTTTCTTATAGGGCAAGTGCTTCCGATGGCGGGCCCCGGGGTGCGGGCCCGCCATCGGGTGGACGCTGCTACTTCTGGCGTTCGAGCATTTCGTTGAGGCGTTTGACTGCCTTGTCCAGTGCTTCCTGGCTGGGGATGTCGCCGCGGATGGCCAGGGCGATCTGCTGTCCGGCGTAGTCGCTCATGGCGCTGTTCACCTCGTAGGGCTGCATGTTCTTCGCCGTCTCAAGTGCCTTGAAGGCAATGACCTTGGCATCGCTGGCGGCGGTTCCGTTGCTCTTGGAGAAGAACGGGTCCTTGGCCGATTCGATGGTGGAGGGGAAGACATTGACCAGGTGGGCAAACGCTGCCTGATTCTCGGCGTTGGTCATCCACTTCGCCAGCGCCACGGCGGTGGCCTGGTTCTTGGAGTTGGCGGAGACCGCCAGGCCCTGCGCGTAGAGCGGGGAGATGTCCAGGGCCGGGCTGGCAACAACCGAACCCTTCAGGCTGGGGTTGTCACGCTCAAAGTCCGGGATGGACGTGGCACCGCCGGTGGTCCAGGCGACTTCGCCCTTGGTGAAGAGCAAGGAGTTGCCCAGGTAGTCACTGGAGAGAACCGAGGAGGGCATCAGGCCCTTCTTGAAGGCCTGGGCGTACTGGTCGACCAGCGCCGCGGCTTCAGGGGTGTTGAACTCGAACTTGGTTCCGTCAGCGCTCAGGATCGGGGTACCGGACAGGGCCAGGTCGCCGAGGCCCGGCTTGCGGCTGAGCAGGTATTCCTTGGGGCAGGCCTCGTGCATGACCTCTGCCTGCTCGAAAAGCTCGGCGGTCGTCGCCGGAACCTTGGCCGGGTCCAGTCCGCACTTTTCGAACTTGTCGGTGTTCCAATAGTTCACATCGGTGTTCAGGTACCACGGGAAGGCGTAGGTGCCCTCGGAACCGCGGAACTGGTAGGCCGCCAGGGATCCGGGGACGTAGGTCTGTTCAAGGGTCGGATCGACCGTGGAGACGTCCAGCAGCATCTTCTGTCCGACAAGTGGCAACGTGAAGTCCGGCGGAAGGTTGACCACGTCGGGCATGGTGCCGGAAGCGGCCTGGGTGAGCACCTTGTCGGAATAGCCGTCGCCCGGCTGGTCAATGAGCTTGACCTTGGTTCCGGGATATTCCTTCTCGAATG
Organism: Paeniglutamicibacter sp.; assembly: GCF_046714615.1. Classification (NCBI taxonomy): domain Bacteria; kingdom Bacillati; phylum Actinomycetota; class Actinomycetes; order Micrococcales; family Micrococcaceae; genus Paeniglutamicibacter; species Paeniglutamicibacter sp. The sequence goes on along the minus strand of NZ_JBKKAP010000188.1, from coordinate 46,832 downwards.
CCGCGACCGTCTCGTTGAGGTAGTCGGTGAATTTCGGCGTCAGCGACCAGGTCTGGAGGCTGACTTCGCCGGTGATTTCGCCACCGCCGGTCTGTACCGGTGCGGCCTGCCCGCCGCCACCCGTGCAGGCGGTCAGGGCCAGCAATGCCGCGGATGTGGCCAGGGCCAGCGATATGCGTCGTCGCATGAGGGGGATCTCCTATTTAAACACGTCAGGCGACTGGCAAATGGCCAAGGACACCTAGAACACCTACGGTGGAATACTTCGTGGTAAATCGGTATAGCTCTTGAGTAAAGTTTCCACACCACACAGAGACTGTCAAGGCTTAATCCACACGCAATTCTATGGTTGGATAAGCAAACAAGCTAAAAAACCACTAAAACTCGGGGCCCACCGCTACTAATCGGTGAGAATGATTTTCGAAGGACGCGACAAACATGGCTAGACAGCGCACCACCATCAGCGATATCGCCCGCCAAGCCGGCGTTTCGAGTGGGGCCGTGTCATTTGCCCTGAACGGGCGACCCGGCGTCAGCGAGGAAACCCGCGCCCGGATCCTGCGCATCGCCGATGAGATGCAATGGCGTCCGAACAATGCAGCGCGCGCCCTTCGCGATGCCCGCAGCGACGTCGTAGGGTTCGTTATCGCCCGCCCCGCCCGGACCCTGGGCGTCGAACCGTTCTTCGCGCAATTGATTTCCGGCATCCAGGCCGGCCTCTCGCAGTCGGAGATCGCCCTGCACATGCTGATCGTCGAGGACACCGAGGCGGAAATCCGCACCTACAAGCACTGGTGGAACGAACACCGCGTCGATGGCTGGATCCTGATTGACCTCCAGGAGAACGACCCTCGAATTCCCGTGCTGGAGGCCCAGCAGATGCCTGCGATCCTGCTTGGGGGGCCCACCGAACACCGCAGCATCCCGGCCGTGTGGACCGATGACCGGGAGGCCATGATGACGATCATGTCGTACCTGGCCACCCTGGGCCATCGCCGGATCGCCCACGTTGCGGGCATTCCCGGCTTCCTGCACACCCAGCGCCGCATGGCCGCGGTGCAGGATTCGATCGAGGAATTCGGCCTGGAATCAGCCGTTTCCTACCCCACCGACTTCAGCGATTCACAGGGTGCCTCGATCACCCGGCGGATCCTGTCCCAGCGCAAGGACCGGCCCACGGCCATCGTCTACGACAGCGATGTCATGGCCGTCGCGGGTTCCGGGGTGACTCGGGAAATGGGCGTTTCCGTGCCGGAGGACGTCTCGATTGTCGCCTTTGACGACTCGGCGCTCACCAGCCTGGTCTACCCGGGAATCACGTCCCTGACCCGCGACACCTTCGCCCTCGGGGAGCAGGTGGCCCGCACGTTGCTGGAGATCATTTCCGGCAAGGACATGCCGCTGGACATTGCGGCGACCGCCCCCACGCTAACGGTTCGGGGCAGCACCGCCGGGCCCAACCGGCGCGACGGGTAAGGCTCCCTTTACAGATTCCTGATGGCCCGTGTACGGTTCTTACTAAATCGTATAAGTTTTTGGGTGGGGCATGACCATGCCCGGTGACGTGCCGCCGCTGCCGCTCCACCCTTGGAACCCGCGATGTCTCCACTTGACCGTCCTTCACCCAGAACAGGGCACCCATTGCGCAACAGGATTCTCCAGGATTTTTCTGCCGACACCCCGGCCATGCAGCGTGGCGGGGCTCCGCTACGCTTCGGCGTGAACTACACCCCCACCCGCGGCTGGTTCCACCACTGGCTCGACTTCGACATCGACCAGGTCTCCCGCGACCTGGACAGCATCGCGGAACTGGGCGTCGACCACATCCGCGCCTTTGCCCTGTGGCCGGTCTTCCAGCCCAACCGCAGCCTCATCCGCCCGCAGGCGCTGGCGGACCTGGCCTCCGTCGTCGACGCGGCCGCGGAACGCGGATTGGATGTCAGCGTCGACGGGCTGCAGGGCCATCTCTCCTCCTTTGACTACGTTCCTGCCTGGGCGCAGACCTGGCACCAGCAAAACCTCTTCACCTCGGAACTCGTGATCGAGGGGCAATCCGCCTACCTGGAAGCCATCGCTTCCACCCTGGCCGGTCGCCCCAACTTCCTGGGCATGAGCATCGGCAACGAGTTCAGCCAGTTCGCCTCGCCGCTGCACCCCGGACGCAACGAACTCACCGTGGCCCAGGCCGACACCTGGATCACCACCATGCTCGCGGCCTGCGAGGCTGGAGCCCCGGGACTGGAACACCACCACTCCGAATACGACATGTGCTGGTTCGGCGGGGACCACAGCTTCACCCCGGCCCTGGCCGCGCGCCGCGGCCACTCCACCACGGTGCATTCGTGGATCTTCAACGGCACCTCCAAGCTCTACGGTGGCATGAGCGAACAATCCCTGCGCCTGGCCGAGTACCTCATCGAGCTGGGCCGAGGCTGGTCGGATGACCCGAAACGCCCCATCTGGCTACAGGAAATCGGTGCGCCGGCGCCGCACGTCTTGGCCGAGGACGCCCCTGCGTTCCTCGAGGGATCGCTGAGGTACGCACTGGACACCGAGAACCTCTGGGGCGTTACCTGGTGGTCCTCCCACGACGTGGACACCGCGCTGGCGGACTTCCCGTCCCTGGAATACTCGCTGGGCCTGATCGGCAACGACCGCGGCGTCAAGCCGCAGGGGCACGCCTTTGCGGCCATGGCGGCGCAGGCGCGCATCGCGCCAGCTCCCGCGCGGCGCAGCACCGCCCTGGTGCTGGATGTCGGCGACGAGACCCTGGCCCCGGGACGTGCGACCTGCGAGCCCGGCGGGGCCTTCTTCGAGGCATGGATGGCCCTTGCCATGGATGGGGCACGCCCGTCGGTTATTCTTGCATCACAAGCAAGCGACGCCGCTTTCCTGGCGGCCCGCGGGATCACCACCGTGTTGAATCCCCGGGATGTCTCAGCCGGCAGCACCATCTGACCTGCGGCCCGTCGGGCCGTGCGACCCCCCAGCCTTCTTTTCACAACAGATCTATCCCCCTCCGGGCCGCGGTCCGGCGAAAGGCATTCATGCATGACGACATTCCCTTGACCCTCGGACGCGTCAAGCGGGTCCTCGAGGAACGCATCCGCCCGGCCATCCACCCCGTTTCCCTGCCGATGTCCGTGACGTGGAACGAACTGCCCGGCGAGCCGATCGCCCCGGCCGAGGCCATGGGCCTTGAATACACCGACTATTCGGTCGGTACCATTTGGGGCGCCGCCTGGGGCACCACCTGGTTCCGCCTGCGCGGCACCATCCCGGCCGACTGGGCCGGCAAGCGCGTGGAGGTCCTGGTCGATCTGGGCTTTGACAAGAACATGCCAGGCTTCCAGTGCGAGGGCCTGGTCTACGGCGCCGACGGCATCACGGTGAAGTCGATCAACCCGCGCAACCAGTGGATCCCGGCCGCAGACACCGCCGAAGGCGGCGAGGCGATCGATTACTTCATCGAGGCCGCCGCGAACCCGGTGCTGCTGGACTACCACCCGTTCCTGCCCACCACCGAGGGCGACATCCAGACCTCCTCCTCGCGCAAGCTCTACACCACCCGCCGCATGGACCTGGCGGTCTTCGAGCCCGAGGTCCACGAACTCTCGCTGGACCTCGAGGTCCTGCTCGAGCTCCAGGCCGAGCTGCCCGAGGGCCCGCGCCGCATGCGCATCCTGCAGGCCATGGACAACGCCCTGGACGTGCTGGACCTGCAGCGCATCACCGAGACCGCACCGGCGGCCCGCGCCGAACTCGTCGAGGTGCTGTCCAAGCGTGCCGACGAATCCGCGCACCGCATCTCCGCCGTGGGCCACGCCCACATCGATTCCGCCTGGCTCTGGCCGGTGCGCGAGACCATCCGCAAGGTCTCCCGCACCTCCTCCTCCATGGTCGAGCTGCTCGGCGTTGACGAGGACTTCCTCTACGGCATGTCCAGCGCCCAGCAATACGCCTGGATGAAGGAAAACCGCCCCGAGGTCTATGCCCGCGTCAAGGAGGCTGTGGCCTCCGGCCGCTTCCTGCCGCTGGGCGGCATGTGGGTCGAATCCGACACCGTGATGCCCTCGGGCGAATCCCTGGTCCGCCAGTTCTACTACGGCCAGAAGTTCTTCCGCGAGGAATTCGGCGTCACCTGCGCCGGGGTCTGGCTGCCCGACTCCTTCGGCTACTCCCCCGCGCTGCCGCAGCTGATGCGTCGTGCCGGCTTCGAATGGTTCTTCACGCAGAAGATTTCCTGGAACCAGCAGAACAAGTTCCCGCACCACACCTTCAACTGGGAGGGCATCGACGGCTCGCGCGTCTTCAGCCACTTCCCGTCGATGGACACCTACAACTCGCAGCTTTCGGGCGAAGAGGTGGCCCGCGCCTCGCGCCAGTTCCGCGAGTCCCGGCACGCCACCGGCTCCATCGCACCGGTGGGCTGGGGCGACGGCGGCGGCGGCACCACCCGCGAGATGACCGGTAAGGCGCGCCGCCTGGCCGATCTCGAGGGCAGCGCCAAAGTGAAGTGGGAACACCCTGACGAGTTCTTCAAGCGCGCTAAGACCGAGCTGGAGAACCCTCCGGTGTGGGTCGGCGAACTCTACCTGGAGCTGCACCGCGCCACGCTGACTTCCCAGCACCAGACCAAGCAGGGCAACCGCCGCACCGAGCACCTGCTGGTGGAGGCCGAGCTCTGGGCCGCCACGGCCGCGGTGTACACCGGCTTCGAGTACCCGCACGAGGAAATCGACGAGCTGTGGCAGCAGGTGCTGCTGCACCAGTTCCACGACATCCTGCCGGGCACCTCCATCGCCTGGGTGCACCGCGAAGTGGTCGTCCAGTACGCCCGGGTCACCGCCGCGGCCGAGGCCATCATCGCAGCGGCCCAGGCGCTGCTGGTCGGCGAGGGCACCACCCCGATCACGCTGAACGCCGCGCCGTTCACCCGTTCGGGCCTGCGCACCGGTTCAGCTGCCGCCGTGGCCGAGCTGGCCCCGGCCACCGACAAGGTCACCGCCACCGAATCGCCCGACGGCATCGTGCTGTCCAACGCCTTGGTCACGATCACCATCTCGGCCGAGGGCCTGGTCACCTCGGCACTGGATCACGCCACCGGGCGCGAGGCCATTGCCGACGGCGCCGAGGCCAACCTGTTGCAGCTGCACCAGGACTTCCCGAACATGTGGGATGCCTGGGACGTGGACAAGTACTACCGCAACCAGGTCACCGACCTGCGCGAACTGGACTCGCTCACGCTGTCCACCGATGAGGACGGCACCGCCCGCGTTCTCATCGAGCGCAGTTTCTCCGCCTCCGCGGTGCGCCAGGAACTGACCCTGGCCCCCGGCTCGAAGGTGCTTCACATCGAGCAGACCACCGATTGGCACGAGACCGAGAAGTTCCTGAAGGTCGCGTTCCCGCTGGACATCCGTGCCGAGCACGCGATTGCCGAGACCCAGTTCGGTTACCACAAGCGCGTGACGCACGTGAACACCAGCTGGGAGGCGGCGAAGTTCGAGACCTCGATGCACCGCTTTGTGCTGGCCGAGGAGCCGGGCTTCGGCGCCGCGCTGATCAACGATTCCATCTACGGTTTCGATGTCACCCGCGACTCCACCGAGGCCGGCGTGATGACCAACATGCGCCTGTCGCTGCTGCGCGCCCCGCGCTTCCCGGATCCGGAAACCGACCAGGGCATCCAGACGCACCGCTACGGCCTGGTCATCGGCGCTGACATCGCCGCGGCCACCGAGGCCGGTGCGCTGCTGAACAGCGACGCCCGCACCATCACCGGCGCCAACGGGTTCGACCCGCTGGTCACCGTCGAGGGCGAGGGCATCGTGTTGTCCAACGTCAAGCTGGCCGGGGACAAGAGCGGCGATCTTGTCGTGCGCGTCTACGAGTCCCTGGGCCGCCGCGCCAAGGGCACCGTGAACGTGCACCGTCCGGTGGAAGGTGCCGCGGCGATCTCCCTGCTGGAGGATCCCCTCGAGGGTGAAGGCGGCATTGCCGAGCTCACCGACGGCGCGGTGGCCCTTGCGTTGACCGCCTTCGAGGTGCGCACCCTGCGCTTCAAGTTCAAGGCCTAATAGCCAGGAAATAGCAACGGGCGCGTTGTCTTGCAGACCAAGAGGCCTGCAAGACAACGCGCCCTTCCCTTTAAGGGCGTTCTGGCAAGTTATGCCGTGCGAGGGTGGGGCTGTGCGCCTCAACCAGCAGTCCGCCGATTGATGGCAGATCTAGCCGACCCCGCCATTGTGCCCACCTGGCTCGATGAGAGCCCCAAACGACAGGTTCAGGCTGTCGCAACAGTCAGGGTCTCGTGTCACCGCCATCGGGGCGGACTCGATGGCGGTGCGTATGAAGTTGCCTCGATTTCCGGGCTTCTGCAATGCATGGAATGTCAGGGGCCGCTGCTCGGCGGGTAAACTTCGCATGATGATGGACTTGGAGAAGAATTGATCGGGAGCACACCCAAGACGTCCCCACTGGATTTGCAACTGAGCGCATTGCACGACACGTTTCTGGCTGAGCGTCCCCCGGGCGCCGACGAAGATGTGCACATGCTCGCAGCAATTGTGGATCACGTCATTGAACGGTGCAGCAAGCCGGGAGACTTGGTGTTCGACCCCTTCGCGGGGTTCGGCACGACCATCGAGCGGGCGGTCGCGCTGGGGCGGGAAGCACTCGGCATTGAGCTGCTGCCCGAGCGCGCGGAGTACCTTCAGCAACGGGTGCCCGGCGCGCGCATTGTCGAGGGCGACGCACGGGAGCTGTTAAGGATCATCCGCCGCATGACCCCGCCCCAACCCGACGCAAGCATCGACCTCATTCTCACCTCCCCGCCATACATGACCGCGGAAAACCACGAGGCCGACCCGCTCACCGCCTACGAGGAAGACAACGGAGACTACGGCCGTTACCTGGCCGAGCTCGGCCTCGTCGCTGCCCAGTGTGCGCGCGCGATTGTGCCCGGTGGCTTCGTGGTGTGGAACCTGGCCGACATCCACCACATGGGCCAGACCACTCCCTTGATCCGCGATTGCGCGCGCGTGCTCGAGCAGCACCTCACCTATGTGGGAGTCACCGGGATCGTGTGGGATCGATACCCCCACGATCTGGTGTCCGACGCGTTGCTCGTGTTTCAGCGGCCTTCTGTTGCGCGGCCCGTGTAGTCGAGCCCGGCTTTCCCCTGTGCCGAGCCAGAGCGACGGCCGGCCATGATCGAGGCGCGTTCCGGAGGCGGTGGCTAGGCTTCCGTAGCGAAGAACTCCAGCTGCCTCAGGGTCATCGCGTCGCTTGCAGTGAACCGCAAACCGGTCACCTGACCGGATGACTGGCCAAGATCCGCTGCAAGCCGGAACACGCGGGTCTGACCTGCCCAGCTGAATTCCTCGGCGGTGCGCCGCTCGGTGGCGATGGGCTTCCCGTCGACGCCGAACAGGTCGATGCGCCAGCCGAGGCTGCCCGGGACCGCTGCGGTGAGCGTGTACAAGTCCACGGCAGCGCCGGCAACGAAATCGATCTGAACGCCGTCCCCCGCCCCCAGCGCCACGGGTGTTGCCCCGGCGTCGTCAATCAGGGTGCCGGCTCCGGGCACGCCGGATACAACGCGCGCACCGGCCGTGGCATCGCGCAACAGCGAGCTGAACCCGTGCAGGGCGGAGGCCGAGGCCGGACGTGTTTCCGCCGCCCAGCCCGTGGGCTCCGCGGAAAGCGTGAACTCCAGGTGCGCGCCGGAAGCCAGCAGGGAGTGCGGGACCGAGATCTCGTTCCATTCCTGGCCGTTGATGCGCAGCGATTCGATGTAGCTGCCGTGCGCCTGGGGATTGGTGACCTCGATGGTGATCGCTTCTCCCCCTGTGGGGCGCAGCACCGCACGCTCAACCGACGGAGGGACCAACACGTAGCTGCCGGAGGCCGGCGCCAGCGGGTAGAGACCGAGGGTGGCGAAGATGTACCAGCCGCTCATTTCCCCGTTGTCCTCATCGCCCGGGTAGCCCTGGCCGATGTCCGAGCCGACGAAGAGCCGGGAAATGGCCTCACGCACGATCCGGTGCGCGTCGTCGTGCCTCCCTGCGAACATGTACATGAACGGGATGTGGTGGGCGGGCTGGTTGGACAGACCCAGCATCCCCATGCGCACGTCGCGGGCCTCGGTCATCTCGTGGATGGCGAACCCGTAGGACCCCGATTTGGCTTCCTCCCCGGTCTCGGGGGTGGCGAAGAACGTGTCCAGGGCACGCCCCAGGCCCGCTTCGCCGCCGTGGAGCTCGGCCAGCCCTGCCCCGTCGTGCGGGACCGTGAAGGCGGTGCCCCAGGCATTGGTCTCGGTGTAGTCGTGGCCCCATTCCGCGGGGTCGAATCCGGCTTCCACGCGCCAGGCCCCGTCGGGGTTCCTGCCGATGAAGAAGCCGCGCTCGGTGTCGAATACTTCCTGGTAGGTCAGGGAGCGGCGGGCGAAGTACTCGTGTTCGGCCCCGTACCGTGCGGAGGCCGCCGAGCCCGCGGGTGCCTTGGCGGCCAGCAGCGCTGCCATCTGGGCCAGGGCCCAGTCGTTGATGGCGTTGTCCAGCGTCCAGGACATGCCCTCGCCGGTGGCGGTGTCGATGTAGCCGCGGAAAATGCCGGGGTGGATGCCCTTGCGGCCGACCTTCTTGTTCGCGGCCGGCACCGTCGCGTTCTTCACCGCCGAGGCGTAGGCCTCTTCCAGGTTCAGTCCTGGCACGTTCTTGACCAGCAGGTCGGCGAAGACGGTGTCGCTGGTGGTGCCGGTCATGCAGTCCTCGGCGCTCGGGGCGCTCCAGCGCGGGGTCCAGCCGCCGTCGTGGAAGTGCTGGACGAAGCCCTGGGCCAGCTCGCCTGCCTCGGCCGGGGTGAGCAGTCCCAGCAGCGGCCAGGCCGTGCGGTAGGTATCCCAGAAGCCGTTGGTGGCCGAGAGCTCCCCGTCCATGATCTCGGCCCCCGGTTCCTCGCGGACCGGTTCGGTGAGCACTTCCCCGTAGGGCGAGCGGTAGCGCTTGGTGCCATCGGCTCCGGTTTCCCCTGCCCGGTTCGGGTAGAGGAAAAGCCGGTACAGACCCGAGTACAGCGAGGTCAGCTGGTCGGCGCTGGCGCCTGCAACCTCGAGGGTGGAAAGCTTGTCCTCCCACTGCGCGCGGCAGGACTGAAGCATGGCGTCAAAGCCGCCGGCGGCCCTGAGGTTGGCCGCGGCCTGGGCGTAGTCGACGGTCGAGATTCCCAGCAGCACATCCACGCGCCCGTGCGCATCCGGGGTTGCCCCCACGTAGCCGCGCAGCCGGCCGTCGACCAACTGCAGGTGGTTCCCGGCGGACCGGGGAATGCGCACATGCAGGTAGTGCGGGGGCGTGTTTTCGCGATCATCCAGGTGTGCCTCGAGGACCAGGTCTTCGCCCTCGGTTCGCGTGCGCATTTCGGTGACCGTGCCGTGGTGGTCGACGATGATGGAGGCGGTGTCGCCGGGGAAGGTGAAGCGCATGCCCAGTGCGAAGGCCGCGGCGGTCAGCTCGGCGCTGACCCCGCCCTCGAGGTCGACGGCGTAGCGGTGCGGGCCGGCCTGCTCCGCGTCGTGGGTGAATCCCAGGGTGCGGGCCTCGCGGGAGACTTCGGGGACCGCCCGGGGGCTCGGCATGATCTGGAAGACGCCGCGGTCCCCCATCCACGGGCTGGGGATGTGGGACGTCGCGAAGGCCTGGATGGTGGGCTTGTTGTCGGTTGCCCGGTTGTCGGCATGGTAGGCATAGGGCCAGTTGCCGCGCGCGGCGTTGGTCATCGGCAGGCCGAAGACCCCGCCGTGCGGAACGGCGACCAGCGGGGCGTTGTTGCCGCGGGAGAAGCGGTCCGAGGACTGGGTCCCGCGCGTGGTCACCACGGCGTCCAGCGCGGTGGCCGGCGCCGGGGCGGAGGCCCGGATGTCGATATCGTCGAAGAAGACGCGGATGTCGGTGCGCTCGGATCCCCGGATGACCGCCAGGACCCGGGCCACCTGCTTGCCGATCGCCGCGTCCAGCCCCACCGCGCGGCGGTTCCACTGGTCGACCCACATGGCCTTGGCCGCGGCCTGGGCATCGGGGCCGATCCCGGCACCGTACTGGTCTGTGGCCGCCAGCTCGCTGAGGCGGGTTCCGTCGGTGAACTCGATGTCGATGGCGGCCGCCGTGGCGTCCCAGCGCTGGGGCACGGGTCCCGCGCCCTCGGGGAAGAGAACCCACTGGAGTTCCTCCCCGGCCCGGATCACCCGGCCCTCCAGGGCGCCGGGTACCACCAGCAGACGGGTACCTGCCCCCTGCTCCACGTCCGTCCTGAAGGCCTCGAGCGAGGTGAAGCCGACCCCGTTCCTCGCTGCGACGGCAGTGCCGGGGCCCCCGAGGCGCTGAAGTTCGGTCAATACTCTCATCTGGGGTCCGTTCCCTTGTTTCCACCGCGAAGGCGACCAGCTGCGGAGCCTGTTGCGCGGACATTGCCTCGTCCCGACACGGCTTCACACGAAACTGATAAATCGATTTACCTACCCCCTCGTTCCGTACTCGCCGGGTCGGCGCAACCCCCTGCGGCCATGCATCTGCCCGGCCGCGCACCCCACCGATCCGGAACGGCCGGCCCACTCGGCTCAGCGGCCGATGCCCGGCCCCGGCGGCCAGAAGGGAAAGGCAGGGGATGCGGCCAGGACCATGCCCATGAAGACGCTGTAGGGATCCGCGCCATAGGAACCGAAGGGCGGGCACGGCGTGAAGCCGTGGCGCCGATACAGCCTGCGCGCGGGGGCAAAGAAGTCGTCGCTTCCCGTTTCCAGATACAGCCGCCCGTAGCCGCGGACGCGCGTCTCGTCCATGATTCGTCCCAGCAAGCGGGCGGCGATGCCTCGACCCCGCGCCGGCCGGGCGGTGCGCATCGACTTGATCTCCCCGTGCAAGGGGTCCAGCTCTTTCAGGGCGCCGCAGGCGAGCAAGGTCCCGCCGTCCCGCGCGGTCAAGAACGTGATCTCTGGCGCGGAGAGGGCGCTGTGGTCAAGGGCGTGGACGCTGTCCCTCGGGGAGGCGGCGAACATGTCCGCCAGGTGCTCGTCCAGCAGCCGCCGGACATCCGGGGCCGTCGGGTCGTCAAGGGCAAGGGTGGTCACGGGAGCATCCTATCCATGGGCGATAGTCTGGGGCCATGCCAATTCTTCCCCGGGAACGCGACCCGCGGCTGGTCACCTTCCGCCGCGGGGGCACGCTGAGCGATGAACACCACCGGCTGCTTGCCTGCTGGGCCCTGGAGTGCGCCGAGCACGTGTTGCCGCTCTTCGAGGACCGTCATCCGGGCGATACCCGGCCCCGGCACGCCATCGAGGTCGGCAGGGGCTGGATCCGCGGCGAGGTGCCGATGCGCGAGGCACACCGGGAGGCCTTCACGGCCAATGCCGCGGCACGCGGGATGCCAGATCCGGTGAAGTTCGCGGCGCTTGCGGCAGGCCAGGCCGTTGCCGTGGCCCACGTGGCAGCCCACGACCTGGGCGCCGCAGCCTACGCCATCAGGGCCGCAGGGGCGGCCGTCGATGGCCGGGACGCCGCAACGGCCCGTGCGGCGGAACGACAGTGGCAGCGCGCGCAGCTGCCCGCAGCGGTCCGTGAACTCGTGCTCGAGGACCAGAAGCTCCGCAACAGCATTTGCTGGAACGTCTTTACCGACTGACCTAACCGGTAGACATCGCTGTCTATGCCGGGCGGGCCTCCTGTTTTCGCAAAAGCGGGTGCTACTTCGAGGCCAGATCGGCCAGCGTGGCGATGAGCAGGCGGCGCTCGACGACCTTGATGCGCTCGTGCAGCGACTCCTCGGTGTCGTCGTCTTCAATGGCCACGGCTTCCTGGCGCAGGATCGGGCCGGTGTCCACGCCGGCGTCGGCGATGTGCACGGTGCAGCCGGTGACCTTGACCCCGTAGGCCATTGCGTCCCGAACGCCGTGGGCGCCCGGGAAGGAGGGCAGCAGGGCCGGGTGCGTGTTGATGTAGGTGCCGTCGAAGGCGTTGATGAATTCCGGACCGACGATGCGCATGAAGCCCGAGGAGACCACGTAGTCGGGCTCGTAGGACAGGCACTTTTCGGTCAGCGCGTGGTTCCAGTCCGCGCGCTGGTCGAAGTCCTTGAAGTTCACCACGAAGGTCTCGATGCCGGCCGCGGCGGAGCGCTCGACCCCGAAGGTGCCGTGCTTGTCGGCGCCCACGGCGGCGATCTGAACGTTTTTCAGCGACCCGTCGGCGACTGCGTCGATGACGGACTGGAGGTTGGACCCGGTGCCGGAGACAAGAACTACGATGCGCATGGGTACAAGTTTAGTGGGAGCTTCACTCGCCCTTGGCCAGCGGCAGGACCTCGGCACCGGGCAGGGAGGCCAGCACGGCGCCGGAACAAAGGATCTTGGAGCCGCGGATCCCGCTGCCGATGATCAGGTGCTCTGCCTCGGCCACCGCGGAATCGATAAGCAGCGGCCAGGATGCGGGCAGGCCGATCGGGGTGATTCCGCCGTATTCCATCCCGGTGAGTTCCACGGCCGTGTCCATGGGCGCGAAGGAAACCTTCTTGGCCCCCAATGCCTTGCGCACCGCGGAGTTCACATCCAGCTTCTGGCTGCCCAGCACCAGGGCGGCGGCCAGCCAGGTCTTCTCCCCGCGCTGGGCCTGGACGATGACGCAATTGGCCCCCTGCTCCGGGTCGATCCCGTATTGTTCGCAGAACGCCGCGGTGTCCGCCAGCTGAGGGTCGATCTCGCTGGCCAGCACCGACTCCGGCGCCAGGTGATCCAGCGCGGCGTGCACGGGCGCGGCAACCAGCTCCGGGTTCGAGCGGGCGGGGGCGAAGTCGAGCAGTCCAAATTCCATGGACACCACCCTACGGGCCCGGCGCCAGTTCCTCGGACAACTCCAGCGAGCTGGCGATGAGTTGCGCCGTGTAGGGGTGCGCGGGGTTGTTGTAGATCTGCTCGGTGTCCCCGGATTCGACGATGCGCCCGTCCTTCATCACGATGACCCGCTCGCAGAGGTGGCGCACCACCGAGAGGTCGTGCGAGACCAGCAGCAGCGTCAGCGCGTACTCGTCGACCAAATCCGCGATCAGGTTCAGCACCTGGGCGCGCACCGAGACATCCAGCGCGGAGACCGGCTCGTCGGCCACCAGGATCCGCGGGCGGTTCACCAGGGCGCGGGCGATGGAGATGCGCTGGCGCTGGCCGCCGGAGAACTGGTGCGGGTAGCGGTGGGCGGATTCCGCCTCCAGGCCCACGAGCCCGAGCATCCGGTGCACCTCGGCCAGCCGCCCGGCCGCGTCCAGCTTCCGCCCCGGCACCAGCAGCGGTTCGGCGATGATGTCGGCGACCTTCATCCGCGGGTCCAGCGAGCCCATCGGGTCCTGGAAGACGATCTGCAGCGCGCTGCGCAGCGGCGCCAGGTCGGCCTCGCGCGCCCCGGCAATCGAGGTGCCCGCGACGGTGGCCTGCCCGGTGGTGGGTTGGTCCAGCCCGGCGAGGATGCGCAGCAGCGTGGACTTGCCGGAGCCCGACTCCCCCACGATGCCCACCCGGTCCCCGGGTGCCACGGTGAAGCTGACATCGGCCAGGGCGTTGACGACGGGCCTCGGACCGAAGGCGGTGGTGCGGGCACGGTGGTAGGTGCGGCCCAGGTTCGTCGCGGTGATCAGCGCGGGCCCGGCGGCGGGGCGCGGGTTCTGAGGGGTTTCCTGCGGGGTTTGCGGCGGCGCCGCGCGCAGCGCCGGGGGCACGTAGCTTGCCGCGGTGTCAACGGTGAATAGGCGTCCGCGCCCGTCGGTGGCCGACAGGTCGCTGGCGGCCAGCAGCGCCCGGGTGTAGGGGTGTTCGGGGGCGGAGAAGATCCTATCGATCTCACCGGACTCGACCAGGCGCCCCTTGTTGAGCACCAGCACGCGGGTGCACACGTTCGCCACCACCGCCAGGTCGTGGGTGATGAACAGCAGCCCGGTGCCGCGCCCGGAAACCTGGGTCGAGATGAGCTCCAGCACCTGGGACTGCACCGTGACATCCAGCGCCGTGGTCGGCTCGTCGGCCAGCAACAGCTGCGGGTCGTTCGCCAGCGCCATGGCGACCATGACGCGTTGGCGCTGCCCGCCCGAGAGCTGGTGCGGGTAGGCGCCGGCGGCCTGGGCCGGATCGGGGATCTTCACCGAGGCCAGCAGCTCGACGGCGCGCCGGCGGGCGGCGGCGCGGGAGGGCACGGTGCGGTGCTGGAGCATCACCTCGGCGACCTGCGCGCCGATTTTCATCAGCGGGTTCAGCGCCGAAAGCGGCTCCTGGAAGACCATCGAGATCTCGTCCCCGCGCAGCGACTGCATCGACCTGTCGCTCGCGGTGAGCAGGTTGGGCCCGAAGCCGCGCAGGTGCGCGCTGCCGGAGACGGTGAGCTCATCGGGCAGCAGGCCCAGCAGCGCGGTGGCGGTCAGCGACTTGCCCGACCCGGATTCACCGATCAGCCCGATGCGCTCCCCCGCGGCCATGGAGAAGGAGAGCCCGGAAACCAGCGGCCTGGGCCCGGCGGAAATGTCCAGGTCCGTGACCTCCAGCAGGTTCCCGGTGCCCTCGTCGGCCGGGTCGATCCGTTCACTCATGACTTGCCCCGTGCCAGCTTGGGATCCAGCGCATCGCGCAGCCCGTCCCCGAGCAGGTTGAAGCCCATCACGGCCAGCGCGATCGCGGCCCCCGGCCACAGCGCCATGAGCGGGAAGGTGCCCCAGTATTGCTGGGACTCCTGCAGCATCCGCCCCCAGGAGGGCACCGGCGGGGGCGTGCCCAGGCCCAGGAAGGACAGCGCGGCCTCGGCCAGCACCGCCAGGGCGAAGGTCACCGAGCATTGGATCAGCAGCATCCCGGTGATGTTGGGCAGCACGTGGCGGGCGGCGATGCGCAACGGGCCCTGGGCGGCGGCGCGGGCGGCGAGCACGTATTCGGCGTTCATCACCTGCAGGGTCCCGGCGCGGGCCACGCGCGCGAAGCCGGGCACCGAGGCCAGGCCGATGGCGGCCATCGCCGAGGCAGTGGAGGCGCCGTAGATCGCGGCGAACATGATCGCCAACAGCAGCGCCGGGAAGGCCAGCAGGATGTCGGAGGCACGCATGGTGATTTCCTCCACGGCCCCGCGCCGCATGCCCGCCCAGATGCCCAGCGGGGTGCCGATGAGCACCGCGATGCCCACCGAGACCACGCCGACCAGCAGCGTGATCCGCGCCCCCACCAGGAGGCGGGAGAGCAGGTCGCGGCCCAGGTTGTCGGTGCCCAGCCAGTGCTGAAGGCTCGGGCCCTGCAGCCGCACCGGCGGGTTGGCCTGCAGCGGGTCAAAGGGCGTGAAGAACAGGGAGAGCAGCGCGGTGGCGGCAACCAGCGCCACGATCCCGGCGCCAATCAGCAGGGCGCCGGTGGGCTTCGGCTTCATGGCTCCTGGCCTCGTGTTGCTCATCGGACGGCGGCGCGAATGCGCGGGTCAAGGACGGTGTAGAGCACATCCACCAGCAGGTTGACGATCAGCGTGATGGCCACAAGAACCATGACCACCGACTGGACGGTGAGCAGGTCGCGGTTGCCCACCGCGGAAAGCAGCATCGATCCCAGCCCCGGGACCACGAAGACCCGCTCGATGACCACCGCGCCGATGATCAGGGCGGAGAACTGCACGCCGGTGACGGTCAGCACCGGGATCGCCGCGTTGCGCAGCCCGTGCCGTCCCAGCGCACGCAGCGGGGACAGGCCCTTGGCCCGGGCGGTGCGCAGGTAGTCCTCGTGCATCACCTCGAGCACCGCGGAGCGGACATAGCGCACCAGGATCGCGGACTGCACCCCGGCAAGCGCCATGACCGGCAGCACCAGCCGGGAGAGGAACCCGGCGAAGTCCCGGCCCGGGGCCACCCACCCGTTGGCCGGCAACCAGCCCAGGCGCAACGCAAAGAAGGAGACCAGCACGATGCCCAGCAGGAAACCCGGGATCGCGATGCCCAGCTGGCTCAGCGCGGAGATCAGCGCGCCGGAGGGCTTGTTGTGCCGCACCGCGGCAATGGTGCCGGCGGGGATCGCGATCGCCAACGCGAGCGCCATGGCCGCGCCCACCAGGATCAGGGAGACCTGCACCTTGTCGGCAACCAACGGGGAGATGTCGGTGCGGGTCACGTAGGACACGCCGAAGTCCCCGCGCCAGAGACCGGAGAACCAGTCCCAGTACTGCACGGGAAGCGGCCTGTCGGTGCCGAATTGGCGGGCCAGGCCGGCCACGACCTCGGGGGTCGCATTTTCCCCGGCGGCGATCACCGCCGGGTCCCCGGGCAGCACGCGCATCAGCGCGAAGACCAGAATCGTGGCTGCCAGCAGGGACAGCAGAAAGCGGGCCAGGTTCCCCGCAATGCGCACCAGCATCCGTTCCGCCCCCTGGGCCTAGGACCAGGCGATGGTGGAGAGGTTCAGCGCCTCGGTGACCGAGTTGGCGCCCAGGCCGGTGATCCCCGCCTTGGCCACCGAGATGTTCGGGAAGATGAACAGCGTGTCCACCGGCGCGTCATCCACGATGGTGCGCACCACGTTCTTCATGCCGGCCACGTAGTTCGCCGTATCCGCGGCATCCGCGGCGGCGGCCTCGGCCTTGATCCTGGAGTTGTCGTAGCCGATGTAGTAGTCCGGGTTGTTGAACATGGTCAGCACGTCGCGGGCCTCAACGGCCAGGACCACCGACATCTGGTAGTCGTGGCGGTTGAACACCGTATCCAGCCAGACCGCGGGGAACTCGGCGCTCTGGATGCGCGCATCGATCCCCACGTCGCGCAGCTGCGACTGGACGATCTCGGAGACGGCGGTGGCGTACGGGCGGGTGGGAACCGTGAAATTGATCTTCAGGTCCTGGGCCCCGGCCTCCTTCAGCAGGGCGCGCGCCTTGGCCGGGTCGAAGGGGTAGGCCTCGTTGAGGTCCTCGTAGTACGGGTCGGTGGGCGGCACCGGCCCGCCGACCAGGGCGCCCAGTCCGTTCCAGGCTGTGTCGCGCACCGACTTGCGGTCGATGGCGTAAAGCACCGCCTGGCGCACGCGCTTGTCGTTGAAGGGCTTGGCCTCGTTGTTCATCGACAGGATGATCTCGCCGTTGGAAGTGCCCTCGATGACCTGGTAGTCCGGGTTCGACTCGAAGGAGGAGAGCAGCTCGGGGGCCTGCATGTTGTAGATGACATCCACGTCCCCGGAGGACAGGGCGTTGGTGGTCGCGATCGCATCGGCGAAGTAGCGCAGGGTCACGTTGGGGATGCCCGGGGCTGCGCCCCGGTAGTCGGGGCGGGCGGCGAGGTTGATCGACTCCCCGCGGGCCCAGGACTCGAGCGCGTAGGGCCCGGTGCCCACCGGGGTGTTGGCCAGGTCGGCCACGCCGGAGGGGTCGAACATGGCACCCACCAGCGTGGTCATCGAATACAGCCACGCCTGCGAGGGCCGGGAGAGGTTCACCGTGACCGAGGTCGGGGAATTGACCACGACGTCCTTGACCACGTCCATCTTGGACTTCAGCCCGTTGAGCCAGGCGTCGGACTTGACCCGCTCGATGGAGAACTTTACGTCGGAGGCGTCGAAGGCGGCCCCGTTGGAGAACGTGGCGCCCTGAACCAGGGTGAAGGTGTAGGACTTGTTGTCGGCGCCGGTTTCCCAGCCGGTGGCCAGCAGCGGCTGGATCGCGCCGGTCTGGTCAACCGTCACCAACCCCTCGTACACGTTGGACATCATGGCCTGCGGGATCGCGGCCCCGGCGGTGGTGGTGAAGTCCAGGTTCACCGGTTCGCCGGTCAGCGCGACGACGAGCCTGCCCGGGTCCGTGGGACCGGTGCCGGAGCCGGCGTTGCAGGCGGAAAGCAGCAGGGTCGCGCCGAGCGCGGCGGCGAGCAGCGCGCCGGTTTTGCTGCGTCGGCTCTTTGGCGTTGCCTGCATCGTTGAATCAGTCCTTCGGTACCTGGGCGGGGGCGGGCCGTGGCGGGCGCAAAAGCACCCGTGACTAACCATTATCGTACGCAAGTGCACCGGGCGGCGACCTCATCCATGTAACGAACGCGGCTTCGGGTCTAGTGTGGGTGATATGGCCAGCAACACCCGCAGGGAGGCACCGGATGCGGCGCGCCCGCTGCTGCGCTGGGTGGGTGCCACCATCGCCGCCATGGCCTGCACGCTGGCGGGCTGGTACCTGCCGCTGCCGTTCAGGCTGGCGGCCCTGCCCTTCGCCGTGGCCGGATTCATCCTGGGCGCACTGACCTCCCTGAGGGCGTTCGGCAACCCGGCCGCCGGCGTGCTGAAGCTTGCGGCGCCCGTGGCGACGGCGGCCTGCGGGCTCATTGCCGTGCTGCTGGCCGGTCAGCTGGTGTTCCTCGGGCCCTCGCTGCAATACCAGCAATGCCGCACCGATGCGCTGACCCTGCGCTCCGAGGCCGCCTGCACCCAGGATTTCAGAAATCAGTTGGACCCGACGAACCAAGGAGCTTCCCGTGAATGAGCAGCCAACCCCCGACACCAAGGACTGGACGATCGTGCTCCGTGAGGTGTGCGGCGAATGCGGGATCGATGTGCGGGCGCTGAGCCCAGGGCAGGTAGCGGTGCTGCTGCGCGAATCCGTCCCGCTCTTCACCAAGGCGCTGGCGGCGCCCGATGCCCTGGTGCGCAAGGACCCCAAGGTGTGGAGCACCCATGAGTATTGCGCGCACGTGGGCGAAATGCTCCAGGTGATGAACGCCAGGCTGGCCCTGATGCTGGAGGTCGACGCCCCGACGTTCCCGGACTGGGACCAGGACGAGGCGGCGGTGCGCGGTGACTACGCGGCGATCCCCTCGGCCGAGGTGGCCCGGAGGCTGGACGAGTCAGCGTCCCTGTTCGCCGCGGCGCTTCAGTCGCTGGGCGATGAGCAGGCCCCGCGGATGGGGACCCGGTCCAACGGCGCGCTGTTTACCACCGCCACGCTGGCCCAATACGCCTGGCACGACGCGGCGCACCACCTGCACCACGACCTGGGCGTCGGCCGGCCGCTCTAGCCGTCGAGCACCGGGTCGTGCTCGAGCAGCGGGGACACCAGGTACCCGATCGCGGTGCCCAGGGCCACCTGCGCCGCCAGCAGCACGGCTGTCAGCAGCACGTCGGGCCCCACCTCGGTGAACCGCCCGATGCCGAGCGACCCTCCGGCCAGCCAGGAGCCGACCAGGGACAGGGCGCCGGCAAAGGTGCCGATGAACACGCCCAGGGCCACGGTGGACAGGCCCAGGGACAGCCAACGGGAGTGGATGCGCAGGGACACCCAGTCGTCCAGGTGGTTCTCCCCCACCCGCAGGAAATACCAGCCGGCCATGAACCCGGCAAACACCGGCAGCGCCATGAACATCCAGGCGTAGGACAGGTCCCCGGAGGGAAGGGCGGCGAGCACCGGGACCGCAGGCAGTGGGCCCACGGTGGTTTCCAGCGTGGACAGCGTGCTGCCCACGCCCAGGGTGATGCCGCCGCCGGTGATCCAGGCCAGGGTCCACAGCGCCAGGTTGGGCATGATCCCCAGCTGGCCCAGGGTCAGCACCGCCGAGCCGATGGAACCGGGGCGCAGCTGCGCGTAGACATTGGAGACATCCACCCAGTGCACCGCCAGGTTGATGGCCAGCAGCAGCGAGGACAGCGCGAAGGTGAGCAGGTAGGCCAGCGTGCCGCCGCAGAGCACCGCCCACACGTAGGACCCGGCCCAGCGCGAGTGCTGGGAGGTCTTGGAGATCCAGGCCGCGGCGTCGAAGCCGATCAGCCGCACCCAGGACCCGGCCTCGCGGCGGGCCCCGATGATCACGCCCGCCCCGGCGGGGATCAGCGGGATGAAGGTGGCCGCCAGCAACGAGACGCTGGCCTCCTCGTTGTTCACCAGGAACCCGGTGAACAGCCCGCAGAGCAGGTAGATGCCCAGGGCACCAAGGATGCCCTGCCACAACGAGTCGGTGTAGGAGGCCCGGGCAATGCGCCGCCCGGCCCGCCAGCACAGCAGGAACGGGATCAGCGTCAGCCCCAGAGGGATGAAGTCCAGCACGGACGAGCCCTGCGAGGGGTCCGTCCCGGTGCCCACCTGCAAGAGGTGCAGCGGGACCGCATGGATCAGCAGCCAGATCTGGCCGCCCATCTGCAGCACCGACTCGATGCCGCGGTTGGCGAAGCCGCCGCTGAACCACACGGCGAACCACGGGATGACCACCAGGAAGGCCGAGAACAGGGCGGCCTGCATGAACTCGAAGGCACCTTGCAGGAATAGCGGCATGGGCCAGCCGGTGCTCAGCCGCTGGCGCGCCGCGTTTAGTGCAGCCGCGGCGGGCGGCTGCTTTTTCTTCTCACTCATTGCTTCCAATCGTGCCACCGAAGTGGCCCGGGGCCCCTGATTGACGCGGTGATCGGGCCCGGCGTTACAGGGCGCGCAACCCGCTGACCAAGGCGGTGATGGCACCGAAGAAGGCGAAGCACAGCACGAAGAAGCGGGCGTGCCTGTCGGAGACCACGCGCTGGACCTGCTCGCCAATGAGCACGCCTGCCCCGATGAACACGGCGACCCCGATCCAGGCCCACACCGGAAGCGCCGGCAGGGCATCGGGGGTGGTGATGAACTTCATTCCGATGGTGACGGCCCCGGTCACCACGAAGAAGGGCTGCAGGGTGGCGGCGAAGGGGCGTTGCGGCCAGCGGGCCAGCACCGCGTAGGCGCTCACCGCCGGTCCCCCGACCCCCGCCAGCGAGTTGGTGAGCCCGGAGAGGAACCCTGCACTGACCTTGGGGATCTGGCCGGAAACGGTGACGTTGGCGCGCACCAGGATCAGCGAAAGCAACAGCGCGGCCAGCACCACGGCGCCGACCACAATCGACAGCGGAGCGGAGGGCAGGCCTCCGGCCAGCAGCGCGCCGGCCACGGACCCGAAGACGCTGAAGGAGCACAGCCAGCGGAACATCGACCAGTCGATGTCCTTCCACACCCGCGGCATGATGATCGCAGAGGAGACCACCCCGCAGATGTTCACCAGGAACACCCCCTGGTGCGCGCCCAGGGCGATGACCAGGAACGGGGCAACAAGCATCGCGAACCCGAGTCCCGCCACGCGCTGCGCGATGGCACCGATGACGACCATGCCAAGCACGAGAAGAATGAGGGAAAGGTCCATTCAAGCGAGCCTATCTCTAATTGGCCCCCCGCCGGCGACACCGCGTGCCCGAGGCGTCACCGACAAGGAAACCAAAATGTCGGATCGGAGATTTGAAAATGTTTCGATTGGGCTAACCCGCAAGAACCCGGGATTTACGCGCCTGGATGGATGCCGATCTAAAATGTTGGTTTTGTGGTTCTAAACTGTTGCGGCCATTCAACGGCTTCGCAAGACGCTCGCGGGCACCCATGCGGGGACAAAAGCAAGCGGTCTTGCAGGATGGGTGAACATCCCGCAAGACCGCTTGTCTTGTCTTCCGGGCCGAGGCCCGGGACCGTCAGTAACTGGCGGGTGTCCCGGCTTCGCTTCCGGCGCTGGGGCGGAATTTTGCTGCCAGCGCCTCGGTGCCGCGGGCCAGCAGTGCCACGTCGGCACCGACACCCACGTAGTGGGCCCCGAGCTCGATGTAGCGCTTGGCAGGCGCTTCCGCGAAGGCGTTGACGCCGACGTACTTTCCTGCCGCCTTGCCCGCGGCCATGGCGGTTTCCACCGCGGCGACGACGTCGGGGTGGTCCTGCTGCCCGATCACGCCCATGGAGGCAGCCAGGTCGGACGGGCCGATGAAGATGCCGTCCACGCCCTGCGTGGCCACGATCTCCTCGACGTTGGCAACAGCCTCTGCCGATTCGATCTGCACCATCAGCGTCAGGGTTTCCCCTGCACGGGTCAGGTAGTCGGGGATGCGGTTCCAGCGGGCCGAGCGTGCCAGTGCCGAACCGACGCCGCGCACGCCCATCGGCGGGTAGTGGCAGGCGGCGACCGCGGCGCGGGCCTGCTCGGCGTTGTTGACCATGGGGATGATCAGCGACTGGACGCCCAGATCGAGGTACTGCTTGATGAGAACGGTGTCGTTGACCGGCGGGCGGACCACCGGGATGACCGGGTAGCCGCGCACGGCCTGCAGCTGGCCCAGGATCGATTCGAGTCCGTTGGGCGAGTGCTCGGCGTCGATGAAGATCCAGTCGAATCCGGCACCGGCGCAGATCTCGGCGACCAGCGGGGAACCCGAGCACACCCAGATCCCCGACAGCGCGTGGTCGGCGTGGTGCAGCGCGTCCTTGAAGGACGGATCCGGTTCTATGAGAAATGGCATGTCACGGTACCCATTCGTCCGTAGTCGGCAAAGACGGTGTCGCCCTTGTCCACCCACATGGGGCGGGTGAAGGACCCGGCCAGGATGATTTCCCCGGCGTTGAGCTTGTCGCCGTGGGCGGCGATCTTGTTCGCCAGCCAGTAGACACCGGCCGCCGGATGGTTCAGCACGCCGGCGGCGACGCCGGTTTCCTCGACGACCTGGTTCTTGAACAGGATGCCCGAGACCCAGCGCAGGTCGATGTCCGAGGGCTTCATCGGGTTGCCGCCAATGACCATGGCGCCCATCGCCGCATTGTCGGAGATGGTGTCGACGATGGTGCGACCTTCCATCTCGATGCGCGAGTCGAGGATTTCCAGGGCGGGGATGACGTATTCGGTGGCGTTGAGGACATCGAAGATATTGGCGTTGGGGCCCTCGACGTCCTTGTTGAGCTTGAATGCCAGTTCCATCTCCACGCGCGGGTGGGTGTACTTGTCCCATTCGATGCTGCACCCCGAGTCGAGCACCATGTCATCGAAGATGATGCCGTAGTCGGGTTCGGTGATGCCGGTGGCCATTTGCATGGCGCGGGAGGTCAGCCCGATCTTGCGGCCGGCCAGGATGCGGCCGTTGGCCTCGGAGCGCTGGCGCCAGAGGTTCTGGACCCTGTAGGAGTCCTCCACCGTCATCTCGGGGAAGCGGGCGGTCAGGCGCTTGACCGGCACGCGGTCGTGGCCCGCCTGCACGAGCTCGTCGGCTATCTGGGTGATGGTCTCATCGTTGAGCATGCTGGCCTGGGCCCCTTCTGAAGTTCTGGATGCACGTCCCGTGGGTCCCCGGCCAAAGCTGGCGGGCGCGGGGTCACACCCTGAACATGTTAGCCAATGCGTCACCGGGGTCACACTCGGGCAGCTTTTGTGTCTGCGCCGCTCGGCGGAGCCGACTGCACCCAGATCGCTAGCGGCATGCGGCCAAGGCCGCGGCGGCCGCGGAGACCAGCTCCGGACTGGTCGCGTCGAAGGCCGATTCCCCGCCGCCGGGACCGGAGGCTCCCTGCGTCGTTTGGGTGCGCGCCGACAGGTGGATGCCATCCAGGCCGGCAAGGGCGCGGATGTCTTCGATTTTCACGCCGCCGCCGGCCTGGATCTGCGGGCTTCCCGCGGCTTCGGTCCGCAACCGGTGCAGGACCTCCGCACCGTCCGCCGAGGCGGGGACGCCTCCCGAGGTCAAGATGCGATGCACCCCCAGGACACGCAATTGGGCGATGAGTTTCGGGATGGACATGCCCCTTTCCAGCAACACGTCCACACAGCGGTGCACGGTGACCTCGATGGCCGGGTTGACAGCGTGAGCCGCCGCCGCCAGTCCCGAGAGCACCGGGATGTCCAGGCCGCCGTCATCCTCGGTCAACACACCGACGACGATGCCGGCAACCCCGGCGCGGGCGGCATGGGTGATGTCGGCGGACATCAGGTCGACCTCTTCGGCGGCGTAGATGTATCCGCCACCGCGCGGGCGGATCAGCACGTGCACGCCGATTCCCACGGCCACCACCTGCTCGATGGTGGCCAACGTGGGGCTCAGCCCTCCCATGCCCAGTGCGTTGCACAGCTCGACGCGGTCGGCACCGTTTTCCAGGGCAATCCTCGCCCCGGCTGCGTCCTGCACGGCGATTTCCAGCTTGGTCTTCGGGTTCCGTGTTGCCCGAGCCGAACCATCGGCGGCTCCGTCGGTTCGGGCAGATGCGTCAGGGGGAATCACTTCGGTGCCCATGGACGAGGTAGCTCGATTCTGTTGTCGGTGTTTTCGGCCAAACGGTCGGCAGTGCCGGGGAAGGGCGGCATGGCCATGACGCCGGCGGTGAGGACGGACTCGGGTTTCCCTTCCGAGGCGTGTGCGTCACTACGCTACGCGGCCCCGTGGGTCGGCAGACCCGGGACCGAGGACTTGGGCTTGATGATCCGCGGCAGGACCACCAACAGGAAAACCGCCGCCAGCATCACGAGCCCGCCAATGAGTGCGCCCAGCGCCCAGCCGTAAAGGACCTGGACCACGAACCACACGCACCCTGCCACCAGCACCCCCACGCCGATGATCACCACCTTGGAAATGACGTGACCCATGTGCACGGTTGTGATCTTGACGCGTTGGCCGAAGAAGTGCCGGTGCACGGCGACGGGCGTGACCAGCAGGACGATCAGCAGTGCGGAGAACACCAGCAGGACCAAATAGAAGGTCTTCTCCGCCTGGTCCAGCGACGTGAACCCGGCTTGGAAGGGCAGGACCACCAGGAATGCGGCAAGGATCTGCGCACCGGTCTGCATGACCCGCAGCTCCTGCATGAGCTCGTTCCAGTTCCGGTCCAGCCGCTCCTCGACACTTTCATTGCGCCCGTCCATTGCGTTCCCTCCCGGCAACCACCCATTGACCGAGGCTTGGATTGAATCCAGGCAAATCGGGTCGGATCTTTCATTCATGCTGCTTCACTAGCCAACCTACCGAAGAAGCGGCGCATTGGGCAGAATTAAAGAAAATCGGCAGGGTCTTTCGTTCCCGAACGAGTCTAAGCTGGCTAAATGAGTGTCCACCCCTTCGACCTGCTGACGGTCGATCAATTGCGCCAGACCGGATCGCTGAAGTGGTCCGAATACCAGGGTTCGCTTGGCGCATGGGTGGCGGAAATGGATTTCGGGACGGCTCCGGGAGTCATCGCGGCGGCACAGGAAACCCTTGTCAATGGCCTGATCGGATACGCGCCAACCCAATTGGTCCACGACATGCAGCAGGCCACCGCGGCGTGGCTGGACAACAGGTTCGAGTGGAAGATCGACCCGGAGCAGGTCAGGCCCATGGGGTCGGTGGCGGCGGCGCTTGACTCCGCCATCATGCACTTTTCCCCGGGGCACCGTCCCGACGCGCCACTGGTCCTGCTCACCCCCACCTACATGCCCTTCATCTCCACGGCGGCACGTTTTGGGCGGGACTCCATCCAGGTGGCCATGGTCCAGTCCGACACCGGATGGGAGGTCAACTGGAACGCCCTGGAACAGGCATTGGCAGGCGGTGCCCTGCTGGCCCTGGTGAATCCGCACAACCCCATCGGCAAGGTCTATGGGCGCGAGGAACTCCTGGCGATTTCCGAGTTGGTCGAGGCCACCGGCTCGAGGGTCTTCGTCGACGAGATCCATTCGCCACTGGTTTTCGCCGGCGCCTCGCACATTCCCTACGCCACGGTTTCGCCCGCGGCCGCGGCGCACTCCGTGACGGCGGTTGCCGCCACCAAGGCATTCAACCTGCCGGGACTTAAATGCGCCCAGCTCATCCTGACCAATGACGCGGATCGAACCGTGTGGGAGCGCGTGGGCGGGGTTCCCGAACACGGGGCGGCCAATGTGGGGTTGGCGGCGACCACCGCCGCGTACCGCACGGGCACGGGCTGGCTCGACGGGGTCATCGGCTACCTCGACGAATCCCGGATGCTGCTCTCCGACATCATCAAGGAACACCTGCCACAGGTGCGCTACAGTCCCCCGCAGGGGACGTACCTCGCTTGGCTGGATGTCTCCCGGCTGGCCCTGGACCCGGGCCCCGCCCAGTTCTTCCTCAAGGAGGCCCAGGTCGCGCTGATCAACGGCAGCGCCTGCGGCAGCGGCGGGAAGGGCTTCGTGCGACTGAACTTTGCCACCCCGCATCCGGTCCTGGGCGGGATGATCCACCGCATGGGGGCGGCGGTCGATGGCTGCGACAACAAGGACGTCACCGACCCGGAGTTTGCCCAATGACGACGGGCACCTCCGACTAGCCCTGCTGGATGTTGGCCAGCAGCTGCTCGAACGGCAGCGAGGTCATGTTGTCCCGCGGGTTTGCGGTTTCGCTCACGCGCGGGGCAATGGAGCGGGTATCGCCCAGGTCCTGGGCCTGTGCGGCGGCCCCGTTGGGTCCGGCGATGGCCTGGGCCAGTTCGGCTCCGGCACGGCGCTCGCGTTCGGCCAACGCCCCGTGGCCCTGGTCGGCGCCCCAGTCCTCGGGTGAGGCAAAGATCGACGTGGGCATGATTCGCGCGCGCAGGTAGGCGAAGATCGGACGCATCGCGTAGTCAACGACCAGGTTGTGCCGTGCGCTTCCGCCCGTGGCTGCCAGGATCATCGGCTTGTCATCGAGCGAGGTGGGGTCAAGGACGTCGATGAAGGACTTGAAAAGCCCGGAGACCGATGCGGTGAAGACCGGCGAGACCGCGATCAGTCCGCCGGCGTTGCGAACCGCTTCGATGGCTTCGGCCAGGCGCGGCGGCGCGTAGCCGGCGAGCAGGTTGTTGGTGATGTCTGCGGCGTAGTCGCGCAGCTCCAGCACTGTCAGGTCGGCCTGGATGCCCATGGCGGCAAGTTCCTTGACGGCGGATTCGCCGAGCTGGCGGCCAAGCAGGCCGGAGGTCGATGGTGTGCCCAGTCCGCCGGAGATGACTACGATGTTTTGGCTCATGGTGTGTATGGCTCCCTGTCGTGGAATATATGTGTTTGCATGTAAAATCACGAAGGTTGCGAATTCATTCCCGGCCGGTTTCTTATTTCTTTCGGTCGTCGGCTTCGCCCGCCGCCGCCGGCAGCATGCACGCTCCGCCAAGGCAGCGGCCGCGAATGGACGCAACCACGGAATAAGCGGCCGCCGCACCCGCTCCCAGCGCAGCAACAGGCGCGTCGGACCAGAGCGAAATACCCATGCCGGCAAGAACCACTGCCACCACCACCCAGATCAACCGATCCCGCATTCCGTTCCTCTCGACATCCCCGGCCACAACCACCGGAATCCCGGGGTTGCCCTGACCCCAAGGGTATCGCGGGCCGCGGTTCCTGTATTACGCGTTGCGGCGCCGACCGCGGCTGAGCCACAAGACCCCGGCACCGACAACCCCGATGACCATGGCAATGAGCGCCACGTAGAAGCCGACGGAGAAATATCCGTTTGCGCTCGTGTTCGGGTCAAGGAAGGGATAGGGATACCAGGGCTTGTCGGTTCGCGGATCCAGCACCATGACGCCGCGGGCCAGGGTGTAGCCGGCCCAGAGGATGGGGAAGGCCACGATCCCCCACAGCACCTTGGCGTGCAGCGGCCGACGTCCCGGCGCTATGAGCCAATCCAGCACCAGGATCGCCGGGGCGATGACATGAAGGATCTCATTCGACCAGGGAACGGTGGTGCCCTGCGGCAGCTCAATGCCGCGCAAAAGCAGGTTGTAGACCACGCCGGTGGTGGCCATGTAGGTGGTCATCGCGGCCCGGATCATGCTCCAGCCGCGGGGTTCGCTCCTTGAGGACAGCGTAAAGATGCCCACAAACAAGACGATCGCGGCCAGGACATTGGATTCAATGGTGAAGAACGAGAAGAAATTCTGGATGACGAATTCGACTTCGCCCTGGCCCGAAACTTCGTTTTTGATGCTTTGTTGCAATTGGGCGACCACGGCCGCAACGATGGCGATGGATCCGCCGATACGCAGTAGGTATGCCAAGACGCGTCTCATATCAGGTGCAGGTCCCTTTCTTGGTACTCTTCCACAGCCTAATCGGCTGCGGACCTACACCATGGCCAAGACACTTTGGCGATCCAGCGAATATTGCCTCGTCCGTTGTGCACACGAAGGCCACCGTCTGCCTTGGGGGCGGCGAGACGATGGCCTCCGTGATTCCACCCGTGTTTGTTTTACGCGGCCGGGTGTTTGTGTTCCGTGTCGCCCAGGCCGAACGCTTCGGGGCCACGCATGATGCGGAAGGCTCCAAGGAGCGCGACGAGGACGCCGATGATGAATCCAATCCACAGCGGGCTGATCACTGTTCCCAGTGTGATTCCGCCGGTGATGATAAACAGCAAGAAGAGCAGTGCCGTGAGTCCGCCGCCGATCAACAACCCGTTGGCGTGGTACTTCCTCGGCACTCTCAGCCTTGTCTTGGGTTCCTCGCGTGGTGCTGGAATGTGTGCGTCCTGTGTCATGACATTTCACTCCTGTCATTTTCTCTGGAACAGGCAATATGTTGTACGCGCATTGAAAGGCTCACCGATCATGCTGTTAATTGTTAATGGGCTCGTCGAGGCGCACGGCATCGGCTTCGATGCCCGCTGCTAGCCTGCGTCGAAGCGACCCTCGTCACCGGGCGCCGGCCGCTTCTGCGAGTCGTTGCCGGAACCATCGGGCAGCTCCTCCGGGGACCGCTTCCCCGGTCTGGTTGCTGCAGGTGATTCTTCGGCCTTGCCACCGGCTTCGGGCACCGGATTGGCGATGGTTTCCTTGCTCATCATGTGCTCCTCAGTTCCTGAAACAAGAACATGGATCTTGGATTGGCATTTGCGGCACCCAAACGGGGGGCTCCGACTCAAGTCGGCAAGATAGGCATTGCGGAGGTTCCCGGTTCGCCGTGAAAGACGTGCACGTCGGCTGGTCCCAATCCGCGCTTCGACCGCAAAGGCGGCATGCGCCGTAAACGGAATAGTCGGACCATTGGCTGAATCGGCCTACGGCGTTTTCGCCACCGGCACCGATTTCTCCGCCTTATTCATGCGCTCACCCAGTTTCGATTGACCATCGGTTTTCCTGTTTCCAGCCAACCGACCTACCTTGAGAATACGCCGAGCAGCTATGGATTTCTAGGCTTCCAAGTGGTATGCGGGCGGGTGTGGATTGGGCAAAAAGTACGCCATCAACAACGTCCCTCGTCGAACCACCGGGCCGCCGGCGATGTCGCGCGGGGGACCTATTCTGCATGGCAATTTCCGTGGAATGTCTCCGGGTTGCGCGGAAAGAATCCTCCGTCACCACCCGCCCGGCCGGCCGGAGAAAACCTGTCTACCCTGTTGCCATGGAGAAGATCTACGAGTTCTACATGAAGACCACCCCCGCCCCCGGAAGCTTTGGGCGGCATTGACCGATCCGCAACAAACAGCCGTCTTCTGCTTCGGCAACACGTTCACCAGCGAATGGAGTCCCGGGTCAAGTTACGCCACCCATAACCCCAACGCGCAGGGACAGTTGGGCGAGGGCAAGGTCTTGGAGATCGATGCTCCGCGCAAGCCCGTGATGACCGTGACCGCACTGTGGGATGACGAGGTGAAGGCCGAGGGCGAGTCCCGGGTGGGCTACGAGATCAGGGAGGTTGGGGATTCATACCTGTTGACAGTCTCCCACGACGAGCTCCGGGAAGGCTCAAACCATCAACTATATGGCGGCTGGCCCACGGTCCTCTCCGGTATGAAGTCCTGGCTGGAGACCGGCGAGTGCCTGACCACCCCTGGCTCACTCATGTACACGCTAGGCAGGTGAGCCTGGAGATCTACTCAATCGAGAACTGGACGCGCTGCCAGCCGCTGGCCCCGTCAGGTACCGGGTCGGCTTTCTCGCTCGTTTGCATTTCACCTTGCCCGTCAAAGGCCCGGACGCTGACCGTGTGGTTTCCCGAAGAACCACCGTCCCATTCGTAACGCCACTGTCTCCAGGTGTCCACGGAAGCCTCGGAACCGAGTTCCGCGTCCTTCCAGTCGCCATCATCGATTTGCACCTGCACCTTGGAGATGCCGCGGGTCTGTGCCCAGGCGGTTCCGCCCATGACGACTTTTCCCGCCGGAACGCTCGCGAAGGACCGCGGCACATCCACCCGGGAGGACAGCTTGATGGGCCCGCGATCCGACCAGCCACGCGTGGTCCAGTAGGCAACCTTGTCTTCGAAACGGGTGACTTCCAGGTCAACGACCCACTTGGTGGCTGAGACATATCCATAGAGACCTGGAACCACCATGCGGACCGGGAACCCGTGCTCGAGTGGCAACGGCTCGCCGTTCATGCCGATCGCCAGCAGTGCCATGCGGTCGTCGGTGAGGACCTCAAGCGGTGTGGAGGCACTGAATCCGTCAATCGAGGTCGACAGGACCATGTCAGCTCCGTCTTTGGGAACCGCTCGCTCGAGGAGAAGGCGCAAGGGATAGCCCAACCACTTGGCGTTGCCCACCAGCTGTCCACCGACAGGGTTCGAAACACAGGTCAGCGTCAGATAGCTTTCCACCAGGTCCTCGGCCAATAACTCCTCGAAGCCCATGGTGAATTCCTTTTCCACCATGCCGTGAACCCGGAGCGACCATTCGGACGGGTTGATGCGCGGTACCGAGAGCGCGGTGTCGATCCGGTAAAAATCCTTGTTCGGCGTGATGAACTTCGGCATGCCAGACAGCTCGATCTGCGCGTTCGCTGGTGGGGCCTGCGCCAAGACCTTCGCCGCGGGCAGCCCGAGGGCCGAACGGGCGGAATCCGCAACGTTTCGTGCGGTGGCCAGGGACTTGCCGACTCCCGCGGCCACGGCCGCACCAACCAAGGAAAGTGCGGAGCCCAACAGAAAGTTCCTGCGCGAGGCGCCCGAGACCGGAACGGTATCCGAGACGGTGGGCCGGCTTTTGGCCGCCAGCGTCGTGAGCCACCGCAGCGTGGCCAGGCCAACCACTGCGCCCAGGATGATGGGTGTCAGGTCGACAAGTCCGGTGGCGGGCCGGGAAAGCACCGCCCCTCCGATGGCCACTGCCAGTACCACGATGCAAGCGGCGGCCATGGCAAAACTGCGCCTGGCCAAAATGCCCAACAGGACCGCGGCTATTGCGACGATCACTC
This sequence comes from Paeniglutamicibacter sp., assembly GCF_046714615.1. Lineage (NCBI taxonomy): Bacteria > Bacillati > Actinomycetota > Actinomycetes > Micrococcales > Micrococcaceae > Paeniglutamicibacter > Paeniglutamicibacter sp. The sequence continues at coordinate 15,891 of NZ_JBKKAP010000188.1, read as the reverse complement.
CGATGGAGATGAATAGCGCCAATTTGTCGTTGGTCCCGAAGGTGGCAATGGCGAAGTCCTTGAGCCACGGCGGGGTCAGGTCGATGAATACCGACCCCATGGCCACCAAGGGCGCCGACGAGGTGGCGAAGAAAGCCGACACCAATTGAGCCACGGAAAAAAGCACTGCAGCCGACGCGAAGCCCGCGAGCCCGAAGGCGCCCAGGTCCCGCAGCCTCGTTGCTGGTAACTTGTTCATGAATTCACCCACCCGTACGTTGTGATACTTCCTCCCCCGCATTTGCGGGGAACTACTAACCACTTCGTATTCGGAACGCTACCACCGACGGATTGGGACCAGGGCTTCTTTTTCCCGACCTAACTCAAAGCGCCTGGACCAGGATGGGGTCGGTGGTTGGTGCCGGAGATCCGGAGGCCGGTTCCACGGTAATGCCGAAGTGCGTCACGCCCTCCATCGCCCCGGAAACCATCACCATGCCATCGGCCTTGGCGCCATCGACCATTCCCGCCGACACCGCCCCGGTGCCGGAGATCAGCCAGAGCTCGTACCCCTTGTCGCTGGGCAAGGCAGGCAAGCCGGCAGTGGTCACCGCCATCATGCCCTCGGTGGCCGAGTAGGCCAGGGTGACCCTGGCCCCGTCATCCAGTTTCTGGGTCTTGGACTGGACATCGGCGGCGGTCAAGATGCGGGTCAGCTCGGATTGCTGGGTGCTCAGGGCAGCCAGCTGTTGCTCGAGCTCTTGCTGCTGCGCATTTTGGTTGACCACCACTCCGCTCAGGACGCCTGCGGCTACCAGCAGCACTCCGGCCGCCAGGGCAAACATCCGTTGGTTTGTCTTGGCAGCGGCGGTGGCCGGACGCTGCGGGGCGGAAACCGGGGCAGGCTCCTGCGATGGCACCGATGCGCGGTCATCCGCGTCTTCGGGAGCAGCTGCTTCGTGCGCGAGGCCGGCAGGAACGTCTCGCTCCGATTCGACGGGCGGCAACTGCGGGGTGTTGCGGATGGCGGCCATGATGTTGGCCTTGACCCTGGCCGGAGGCGCGATGGGTTCTGCGGACAGGCCAAGAAGCGCCGCGGTTTCCTGCAGGGCGTCCAGTTCCCCCCGGACCTCCTCCGAGGTCTCGGCATGGCGAAGCAATTCGTCGCGTTCCTTGTCCCCCAGAGCGTTCAGGGCGAAGCTGCCGGTCAGCTCGTTCTTGTGCTTGTCCATCACGCCACTCCCATCAGGTCTCGAAGTTTGTTCATTCCGTCGCGTATTCGTGTCTTCGCGGTTCCCACCGGGATCTTCAGCAATTCAGCCACCTCAAGATGGGTGTAACCGCCGAAATAGGCCAATTGGATGGCATCGCGCTGGTTCTCGCTGAGCCGCTCCAGGGCCTGGATCACGCGGCGGCTTTCATCGTGCACGATGGCCGTTTCCTCAACGTCATCGTAGCTGGCCTGGAACTCCTTGATGCCTTCGCGCAGGTCACGGTCCTTGCTGGCCTGGCTGGCCCGGACCCGGTCAACGGCCCGGCGGTGCGCCAGCGTCAGCAGCCACGTGATCGCCTTGCCGCGGGCAGCGTCAAAGCGTGCTGCCTGCTGCCAGGCTTCGACAAACACCTCTTGCGCCACTTCTTCGCTTTGCGCCTGGTCCTTCAAGATGCGTCGGACCAGACCGAAGACCTGGGGCGAGAGGCGGTCGTAGAGTTCCTCAAAGGCGTTCTCGTTGCCTGCCGCGATCCGGAGCATCAGTTCTTCGGTGGTGGGGGCGGAGGTTTGGTCCGTTCCACCGGGTAGATGTGAGCTCATGCGATAAAGCGTCTCATGCATTCCAAACCCCGTCCCTCATCCTCTCTGGTGCGGCGGGCAGGAAATCAATATTTTGGGCCCGCCGGAGCAACCGGTCGACGCCAATCGAGCACAGGGGGCCGGTGCGTGATGGAGGAGACCATCAGGCACCAACCCCCTGGTGGGTTGCCTTGCCGTTGCGTACCGTGCAGCTGTTACTTCTTGGCCGGCGGCATCAGCACGGTATCGACCAGGTAGACGGTGGCGTTGGCGGTCTGGACGCCGCCGCAAATCACCGAGGCGCCGTTGACCATAAGCTTGTCGCCGCTGCCGGTGACCTTCACTTCCTGGCCTTCGACGGTCTTGTGGGATCCTGCGATATCACTCGGGGCGATCTGGCCGGGGATCACGTGGTAGGTCAGGACGCTGCTGAGCATGTCTGCATCGGCGACGACTGCATTGAGGTCCTTTTCCGGAATGGCGGCGAAGGCCTCGTCAACCGGGGCGAAGACCGTGAACTCGGCGCCGTTGAGCGTGTCAACCAGGTCTACCTTGGGGTTGAGCTTGCCCGACACCGCAGCGGTGAGGGTCTTCAGCAGCGGGTTGTTGGAGGCCGCCACTGCGACGGGGTCCTTGGCCATGCCGGCAACCGAGCCGTCTCCGCTGGGCACTGCCTTGGCGTAGGCCTCGCAGCCGGAGCCAACGAGGTTGGCGGCCGGGTCCATGGCCGATTCGCTGGCCATTGCCGAGCTGCTCGGCGCCGCCGCTGAGCTCGAGGGTGCAGCCGATGAGGACGGTGCCATCGATTCGCTGCCGGAACCCCCGGTGCCCGCCGAGCAAGCGGTCAGGCCCACGCTGGCAACTGCAATCAGTCCGAGTGCTGCGGCAAACTTGCTGTTCATGCGCTTCATGTCATGCTCCTTGCTTGGCGTCGACCCCTTGGTCTCCGCGCCTTCCCGACCACTGTTGGTTCGGGCTGTCATGGAGCATTCGGCGCCGTGCGGCAAACGGATTGGAATCATGCCAAGAAAGTTTTTGCGCCCCTCGGCCACGGAACGAACAGGTATCCCATCGTCCTGTGGACATGGAAGAAGCGGAGAAGATGTCTGTTCTTCTCCGCTTCCCTGAAGATATCTCCAATCATCAAGTTGCTCAGTGTTTCTTGATGTGGGTTACCTGCTCGGTCTCTGTCTCAGGTGCGTTCTTCGAGCGCTTCTCCGCGCGTCGCGCCTTGATCGACTTGCCGGCAGGCTTCTTGTGTTCGTGTCTATGTGGTGATTTGTCTGGCATCAATTACCTCTCACCCTGGGGCGGGGATCACTTATGACCGCGGCTGGTCTCCCAAAAATCACGATACTCCTGAGTCTGCGCGGAATCCAGCACTTTTTTGGAATGCCCCGAATCCCACCGGCAGCCCCGGTATGTGCCGGGCACGGAGCGAACTGCACCCTTTACCACATCGGCATCGGGCCATAGGCTCGGCTCTATGCCGGTGATGATGAGAACCATCCAAACAGCCGTTCCGCCCACCATCCTGTACCAGGACAAGGCCCGGGACGTTTTTGGCGCCCAACCCGGTCTGACCCGGTTGGGCCAACGCCTGATCAATACGTCGTTTGATTCGGCCCGGATTTCGACCCGCCACACAGCGGTCACCGAGTTCACCACCGAGACGGTGGCCGAGAACCCGCTCTTCTTTGACGCGGAGTCCGGGCTCCTGTTGCGGCCCAGCACTAAGGAACGCAACCAGGTCTTTGCCGCCACGGCCCCGGGGCTCTACATTGAATCCGCACAGAAGGCCATGGATGCCTGCCCCGATCTCGGACCCGGCGACATCACCCACGTGATCACGGTGTCCTGCACAGGCTTCTACAACCCCGGGCCCGACTACCAGTTGGTCAGGGCGCTGGGCCTGAGCCCGGCAACCCAGCGCTACCACCTGGGATTCATGGGATGCTACGCCGCGTTCCCCGCCCTGCGCGCAGCCAAGAGCTTTTGCGAGGCGGACCCGGACGCGGTGGTCTTGGTGGTCTGCGCCGAACTGTGTTCCATCCACGTGCGCAGCTCGAACGACCCCGACACCATCATGGGCTCTGCCCTCTTCGCCGACGGGGCCGCAGCTGCCATCGTCACCGCCCGCCCGTATCCCGGGCCCGGCCTGCAGCTGGACCACTTCGAGACCGTGCTGACCCCGGTGGGCGAGGAAGCCATGGCCTGGAACATCGGCGACGAGGGATTTGAAATGGTCCTGGGAACCTATGTCCCGCACATCATCGACGAGCACATCGTCGGTGCGCTGGAACCACTGCTGGCCCGCGATGAAACCCTGGGCGACCAGTATGCCGACATCCCGCACTGGGGCATCCACCCCGGGGGCCGGGCCATCCTCGACCGCGTGCAGAAGCGCCTGCAGCTTGGCGACGACCAGTTGATGCCCGCGCGCCGGATCCTGAACGACTACGGCAACATGTCCAGCGCCACGGTGATGTTCGTGCTCAAGGACATCATGGACGAGAACCTCGGACGGGCATCGGCCACCGGCGAGCGCGTGTGCTCCATGGCCTTCGGCCCCGGCCTCACCGTCGAGACGTCCCTGATGACCCTGGTTTCCGGGCGGCAGGGCTAAGCGCCCGGCGGATGCAACGGGACATTGCCGCGGTCGAGGAAATGGACGGGCCCGGGGCCGACCCCGTGCTGCTGGAGCGGACCTACGCGCAGTTCTCCCTGGTGAACCGCTGCGTCTCCGGGTGGCGGGGCATGTATGTGGGCCTGGTTCGTCCCGCACTGCCCCGCAACGCCACGGCCACGATCCTGGACATCGGGTGCGGCGGCGGGGACATTGCCCTTGCGCTGTTGCGCTGGGCGCTGGCCGACGGCTACGACGTCAAGGTGACGGGCATCGACCCGGACCCGCGCGCCCACGACTTTGCCTCCCGCGCGGGCGCCGCCGCCGGGTTCGGGCCCGGGGAACTGGAATTCCGGCGGGCAGCCAGTGCGGACCTGGTGGCCGAGGGAATGGTGTTCGACGTGGTCATCTCCAACCACGTCCTGCACCACCTGGATCCACCGGCGCTTGCAGGCGTCCTTGCCGATAGCCAGGAGCTGGCCGGGGCGCTGGCCATCCACAGCGACCTCCGGCGCCGGCGCAGCGCGCTGCTGCTCTTCGGGCTGGCCACCCTGCCGCTGGCCGGCACCTCGTTCATCAGGCGCGACGGGCTCACCTCCATCAGGCGCAGCTACACCCGCGACGAGCTCGCCCGGGTGCTGCCGCCCGGTTGGCACGCGCACGCCGCAGGGTTGTACCGGAACCTGGCCATCTGGCATGCGCCGCGACGGACCGGCCGATGATCGACGTACTCATTGTCGGGGGCGGCCCCAGCGGGATCGCGCTGGCGATCCTGCTGCGCCAGGGAGGGCGCAGCGTGCGGGTCCTCGAGTCCCGCACCGCCATCGGCGAGCATTCGCGGGCGATCGGGATCCATCCCCCGGGACTTGCGGTGCTGGACCGTCTCGGGGTCGGCGGGGCGGCGGTCGAGGCAGGGGTGCGGATCAGCCGCGGGGTCGGCATTTCCCGCGGGCGGATCGTGGCGGAACTGGGGTTCGGTTCCATCCCGGCGGAGCACCGCTTCGTGTTGTCGCTGCCGCAAAACCAGACCGTCGGGCTGCTCCGCGAACGGTTGCACGCGCTGGATCCCGCGGTGCTGCTTGCCGGCCACGAGTTCGCCTCCTTCACCACGCACGCGGGGTTCCACACCGTCGAGGCAGTCGTCGGGGGCGGGAGCACGCGGCTTCAGTGCCGCTTTCTCATCGGGGCCGACGGCACGCGCTCGGCAGTGCGGCGGGCAGCCCTGGTCCCGTTCCGCGGCCGGGACCTGCCGGATCGCTACCTCATGGGCGACTACCCGGACGGCACCGACTTCGGATCAATTGCCGCGTTGTTCCTGCACGGGCACGGGATCACCGAGTCGTTTCCGCTTCCGGGGAACCAGCGGCGTTGGGTTTCCTGGATCCGGGAAACCGAGACCGCGTCACTGCCCGAACTCATCGCGCAGCGGACCGGGCACCGGGTGGAGGCAGGCGAAGACTCCATGCTCAGCCGGTTCGGGACCGGGAATTTTGCCGTGGGATCCATGAACCACGGGAACCTCGTACTGATCGGGGATGCCGCCCACGAGGTCAGCCCCATCGGTGGCCAGGGCATGACGCTGGGCCTGCTCGATGCCGCTGAGCTGGCCCCCATCCTGGATGCGGCACTGGGCGGGGCGTTGACCCGGGACCGGATCGAGGAGCAACTCGCGGACTTCTCCCACCGGCGGTTGGCCGCGGCCCGGCGCGCCGCCCGGCAGGCGCACGTGAACATGGCACTGGGGCGCCCGCTGTGGGGCCCAGCCGCTGTGCCGCGAGATGGGCTGGCACAGGTGCTCTTTGCCTCGGACAGGTTTTCCGCCGCCGTTGCCGCCGCGTTCACCATGACCCGCAAGGGCGGCGAAGGGTAGCGGGGAGCCGGAAGGCTCGGGCTGGAACACGGGCGGGGCGTGCGGGAAGAAAGTTCCTTCCCCCCGTGCCCCGCCCGTGGTCGATCTGTGCCGCGGCTATCCGTTGAAGGCGAACCGGGTCTGCAGCCGCTCCGCGGTGCGGTCCGGGTTCAGCAGCAGGACGCAAATGACACCGACGACGACCAGGTAGATCCCGATCATGGAGAATGACGAGTTCATCCCCTGGGCCAGCAACGAGGCCATTTCCATGCTGTCGCGCACGCCCTTGGGACCAGGAACATAGCCCGCGCGGTCCATGAGCGATCCCACCATGGCGGGGGCAATGACACCGCCGATCGAGGCAAGGCCGGTCAATGTGGCCATGATGGCTGCACGCTGCTTGGAGGCCACGCAGAAAGCGATGGCGGTCGGGGCCAGCGGGTAGATCATCGCCAGTCCTGCACCCAGCGTCAGCGCCGTCACCGCGGCATAGCCGTGCAGGTGCGGCAGCACCGTGAAGCAGATTCCGGAGACCAGCAGCGTGGCGCCGAACAAGGCGCCCAATGCCCAGCGCACCGTGACGCCGCGGCGCATCAGGTACCGCGAGGTGAATCCCAGCACCAGCAGTGCCAGGGCCCCGATGACCCAGGGGAAGGTCGAGACCAGCCCGATCATCTCGGGCGAGAGGGCAACGACTGAGCCGAGGTACTTCGGCGACCAGGTGGTCAGGAAGCCCTGGGCCCAGAAACAGCCGGCTCCGGCCAGGACAGCGGCCAGGAACATCCTCGAGCCCAGGACCTTGCGGATGGGCACAAGCTTGAGGAGGTCAGCGCGTTCGGTGATGCTTGCGGTTGGCCTGCCTGCGGCAGGCTTCGCCTCGGGCACGACGGCAACCACCGGCACCGCTTCCGCGGTGGCCTGTTTCCCGGCGGTGTGGCTATAGGGCCCGTCGCGTCCCACCAGGAACCATACGGCGCTCCACAACAGGCCGGCGATTCCCAGGAATCCGAAGGCCCAGCGCCAGCCGAGGTCCGGGTTGGCAATGATCCAGGCGAGGATGGGTGCGGCAATGATGGGCCCGAGTGTCGAGCCAATGGCAATGATGCTGGAAGGGAAGCCGCGCTCCTTGGCCGGGAACCAGCCGTGGACGTGCTGCAGGGAGATGGGCGTTGCCGGGCCCTCGGCCCCGCCGAGGAGGATGCGGGTGACGAGCAGTACCGCGGCGCCGCCCCCGAAAAGCATGGGGAACTGCAGGATGGCCCAGCTCACTCCCATGGTCAGCAGGATCCAGCGGGTCGGGACCTTGCCGGCCAGGAATCCCACGCCGATCGCCGCGATGGCGAAGAGGAAGAAGAACGCGCTGCCGATCAGGCCGAATTCGCCGGCGGTGAGGCCGAGTTCCTTGATGGCCGAGTCGGCGACAAGTCCCAGCACCGCCTTGTCGGCGAAGTTGATGACCTGGAAGATGACCAGCAGGGACGTGACGGTCCAGGCCCGGCGGTTCATCTTTCCGTACTTGACGGCCGCCCGAAGGGTGTGCGGCTGGACGTGCTCTGAGGTGCTCATGCGCTGGCTCCGATGTTTTCCAGTCCTGCGGTTTCAAGGTTATTGGTTCCGGGGTCCCCGGGGAAGAAGACGTCGTTGTCTGCGGCGATGTGCACGGTGCCGTCGAAATCCCGGCGCACTGCCGTCTCCATGGCCTGAAGGTCTGCGGTGCCCGGGGTATTGGGCACGATGTGGTGAAGCACCAGGGCCTTGACGCCGGCAGCGCGGGCCACCTTGCCCACCTCGGCAAAGGGAGTGTGCGATTCTCGCAGGTGCACCTCGATCCCCTCGCGGGTGGGACCGTCGGGGAAGGTCGCCAGGATGGAGGGCAGGTCGATGACCTCGTGCAGCAGCAGGTCCGCGCCACGGGCGAGCCTGATGCAGTTTTCCGAGTAGGCGGTGTCCCCGGAGATGACCACCGAGCCGTGGCGCGAGTCGATGCGGAAGCCGAAGGCCGGGAAGCACAGGCGGTGGTCGACGAGGATCGCGGAGATGACCACGAGCTCGTCGCGGTAGATCTCGAACGGTTCCATGACCGGGTGCCGGTTGGCCACCGGATCGGCGTCCGCCGCTTCGGGGATCTCGATGTCGTGTCCGCGCACCCATTCGTGCGGCTCGCCGCGGCCCTCGTCTGCCATGCGGATGGCGATGTCGGAAGCGAAGACCGTATCGAGCAAGGCGTCGACGATCTCGGTGGTTGAGGTCATCTTGCGATTCCCCACGCGGGCGTCGATGTCCCGTGCATGCTCTTCATCGAGTGCCGGGATGCGGGCGGGCTTGCCGGGTCCGAAGACCTCGATGGGTGCGGCGAAGGACTCGCCCGGAACCTGCCAGCCGGTAACCAGGAAGGAACCCAGGTCGTAGATGTGGTCTGAGTGGTGGTGGGTGAGGAAGATGCCGCGCAGTTGGCCCCACTCGCAATGTGACCGGTAGTTGCGGATGCTGCCCATGCCGCAGTCGAAGACGTAGGTGGCATCGTCGACCCGGACCGCGGTACTGGTGCCGGCTCGGGAACTTGAAACGATCGGACCACCTCCCGTTCCAAGGGTATGCACACTCATGCCGCTGAACTTCTTGGTACTCACGCTGGCGCCTCGCTTCATCGGGAAGGGCTGTCGGTTCATTGCCCCGGTCATTGGTTGGTTCAAGCACACCGCGGCATTTTGGCCTTGCAGCAGCGCACGCCCCCAAGCGTGATCCACATCATATGCACTAGAACTGGCGATCGCAATACCTATTGCATACGGATGGGGTTCTCTGCCATGCTGGGTCAACCAAGGAAACACCCGACAAGGAGCTGCAATGGAAATCCAACAGGGCCAGGAAATCATTCTCGGCGATCTGCCCAAGGGCATCACCCTCGCGAGCGAGGCCATGGGAAACAAGACCTGGAACGTGCTGGGGCACACCTATCTGTCCAAGGTGGAAAGCTCATCGTCCTTCGCCTGGCTGTCCCTGGACCCGGTCGGAACCGGCGTTCCCCCGCACGTTCACCCCACGCAGGACGAGCACATCTACATCATGGAGGGCGTCTACACGCTCTACCTCGACGGCGAGTGGACCACCGCCGGCCCAGGCGACACCGTGCGCATGCCCATGGGCTTGCCCCACGCCTACTACAACAAGCATGAAACACCGGGAAAGTCCCTTTTCTGGGTCAGCCCGTCCGGCCAGCTCTCCACCCTCTTCGACGAGCTGCACAACGTGTCCGACCCCGAGGAAGTGGTCCGCCTGTCGGCCCTGCGCGACGTCAACTTCCTGCCGCCGGGAGCCGTTCCCGGCGCCTAGGGAGCGCTACAGTCGAGGGCAGTGCGGGCCGCGCCGACGACCCGCACTGCCCATCCATCGTTTCCGCCAAGGAGCCACCGCCATGACCAGCACCGCCCCGCCAGCCGGGATCCTTTCCTACGGCCCCGACGAGGCCCAGCACCTCGCGCTCTCGTGGCCCGCACCCGGAACGGTGCCGCGCGGCATCGCGGCCCTCGTCCATGGGGGCTATTGGCGTTCGCACCTCTTCGCCTCGCTCATGGAGCCGCTCGCCGCATCGCTGCGGGCCGAAGGCTGGATCACCGCCAACATCGAATACCGCCGTGGCGCCACCGGTCGGTGGCCGGCCCCGCTGGAAGACACGGCAGAGGCGTTGGGGCGCATCAACTCGTTGAGGCAGACCGAGGGCATCGGCGGGCCGCTGCTCACGGTGGGTCATTCGGTGGGCGGGCAACTCGCGCTGCTCACCGCCCGCCTCTGCGACGGTGTCGTGGCCTTGGCGCCGGTCACCGACGTGGAGCGGACCCATTGCGAAAATCTGGGCGACAACGCGGCCGCCGAATACTTCGGCGCCTCCCCTGCCCAGGCACCGGACACCTACCGCACGGCCTCGCCTGTGCAACAGGCGCTCGGCACCACGCCAATGCTGATCCTGCATGGGATAAATGACGATCGCGTGCCGATCGCGCATTCGCGTGCCTTCCTGGCCGCCGCCGGGTCGCAGTCCTCACCGGTGGAGCTACGCGAGTTCACCGCACTGAGCCACCTGGAAGCCATCGATCCCTTGGCCGTTCACTGGGCCGAAGCACTGTCCTGGATGGCCGAGGCACCAGGCCCCGCACCCCGACGAGAGCCCAAGAGCGAGAACGCGTAGGCCTTCGCGATCGGGGCAAGCAGCGCATCGATGGCCCAGAACGCATGCTTGGCCGCTGGCGCCTTCCATCCGTCGGGAAGGAATTCCAGTGGCAGGTTCGGGTCCCGGTAGGGGAAGCGTCGCCACAGCGTGAGCATGGGAACGTAAAAGGCGAAAGCCTCCCTGGCCAGCTCACCGGCGGGCTCGATGGTGCCACCGGCGGTTTCGAGCCGCGCCGACCACTCCCCTTCTGCGGCACCGTAGTATCCGAGGAATTCCCGATACTGCTCGTCCAGCCCCTGCAGGTCCCACCACTGGGGCACCTTGGACCTGATGTCCTGTTGGCTCAGATAATCGGCGTTGAAAAACTCGACGTACTGGTCAAGTCCCCGGTCCTTGAGCCGCCGCATGGCCTGCGACAGGACGTTGCTTGGCGCGATGGCGACTCCTGCGCCCACCGCCCCGAAGCCGAGGCTGTTCAATTCGGTCCGCAGCTCGTACCGGCGGTTGCGTTCGGCTTCCGGCACGGAAAAGATGACCAAGGACCACGGGTCGTTGGGGTGGGAGCGTTCCGGCGCGTAAATGCGCTGGTCACCCTCTTCAAAGGCGTCGAGCACGTCCGCCGAGAGGCAATAGCTGGCGGCATGTGCGTCCCGGCGGCTCACCAGCACGCCGTTGCGCTTGAGCCTGGACACCGTCGAACGCACCGCCGGCGGCTCGATTCCCAGGGCACCGAGCATGTCAACCAGCACGGCCACCGGGAAGGTGCCATCTGTCGATCTGCCATAGAGCCCATACAGGGTGACGATCAGCTGCTGGTGCTGCAGCTTGGACGGATGTGTTTCCATGCCTGTGCTGACCCGCTTTATCTAGAATGCCTCGTTATTACATCCATCCTAGACACACTGGGGTCCACCACCCGGCGACCTGGCAGGCAGCGGGCCACGGTGAGCACCTCCACGTCCCCTGTGTCCGGTGTGGCCGGTGGGCGAGATGGCGTTTTGCGATTCCCCATGGCCGGCGCAGGTCTGATCCAAATTAGGACGGAGCTCGGTCCCGAAGCGGAATTTTCCGAACGCCATCGGCATCTTTCGGGTGTGCGGGCCCGGTTTCCTATCCCCACGGGCCGGTATTTTAGGTAGCTTTGGGGAATCGGGTATTCCGTAAGCCGAACCATCCGAGCGCCGAATCGAGGAGGAGACCATGCAGGCACCACGCCCCTCTCCTCCGTCCGCGCGGTTCATTCCTGCGGTCCAGACGGTCACCGAACGCTCGGGGGTCACAGTTGAGGTGCGGCACCACAACCAGATCCTTTTTTGGGCAGTGGTTCGCACCACCGCGTTCCAGGTCATTGGGCAACGGTGCGGCGTCCTGCCCGTCCACGAATCCGGGCACAAGCTCGGCGTCCTGATGGCGCACCTCGACAAGGCCATTCGCGCGGTGCGCTGCAACGCATCCGAATCCGTGTATTGCGACAACATATTGCTGGAGGGACATATCCGCCTGCCCGAGGCACTGGCCCAGCTGGGGTTCGTGGTTTCGGAGCAGTTCCGCCCGCTTGCCGGGGCTCGGGCCGCCATGGCCCTGCTCCAGGAACGCATAGAGGACTTCTACTCCGAGCTGACGATCACCACCGATGCCTCACGCAGTTGGCACAGCCCATTGATGGGCCATGGATGGATTCTGGATTACGGGCGGGGTTCGGTGCCCATGATCAACGCCTTCGCAGCCACCGGCAAGGAAATCCTGCAGGGCGAACTCAATTCCATCTATTACGCCCTGCTGGACGCCAGCAGGTACCGCGACGAGCTGTTCGCCGGAACGGTAAGTTTCCTCATCCGTTCGGATTCGCTCATGGCCATTGACCTGCTCAACAATCCCAAGAGCCATGCACGCATCAGGTCCACGGAGGCCCGGTCCATCGTGCACAAGATCCATGAGCTGCTCTCCCGTTCCGAGGTCAGCTACGACTGGGTCAAGGCACATTCGGGTGATCCCATGAATGAGCTTGCCGACAGGTTGGCCTTGGTGGCCAGGCGATGCTCCGCGGCGAACATTTCCTCCGGTGAACGGCAACGCCTGATACTGCAGATCGCCGACGAGGGCGTCGACCTGGGCAAGATGCTGCCTTTGCGCACGGGGCGGTTCTTTCAAGCCCAATAGCATGGCCCGATTGAGCCAGATAGCCGATTCAGCCTTGTTCCATGACCGGCAGCTGTCCGGGAGCTGCGTGCCGGGCTAGAGCCAACGGAGGCGTGTGTCGGAGTTGCTGGTCTTGCAGGTGTAGCTCTTGCCGTTCTTTTTGCCAATGCTTTTTGTTCCCTTGTCGGTCTTGGCGCAGTATGCGCCCGGCGATACCTGTTTGGGCTTGGGCGAGGTAGCCGAAGGCTTCTTCGTTGGCGCGGTGGGAGTCTTGGCAAGCGGCTTGAGGGGAGTCACGGCGGCGGCTTTTTGCTTCGGGCACGTCGTGAGCACGCGCTTCATGGCGTTCTTTTCGGCCGCTGTCACCGACAGTGCGTACTTTTTCTTGACGCTGATCTGCGTTGCCACGTACTGGCAGCGGAAGGATTTGTTGGTTGGCAGCCATTCGGCCGCATTGGCGTCGCCCTTGGAGCGGTTGGCCGAGGCTTGCGAAGCCATCAGGTTCAACGGGTCGTTGGCGATGGACTGGCGCTGGGACTGGGATAGCTGTTGGCCCCGGGATATCCACACGTTCTTCAGCGCAACCACATGGTCGATGTCAACGGAACCGCTGTTCACCTTCCATTTGATCCGGGTCCCGGTGTAAGCGTCGGCCAGAGTGCCCGAGACGAGTTGGCACCTCTTCGCGTCCTTGTACTTCACGGCCGACAAGTCGCGCTTGAGCGTGTCCTGGCGCTCGTCGCACTTGTTTCCGTTGGAATCCTTCCAGCCGTTGCCGAAGTTCTTGTTCCTGTCATAGCCGGTGGCCGGCGCTTTTCCCTTGACGGGCAGGGCGTTCAGGACGGAAACCGCGAGCGGACCATCGAGCTTGGCACCGGGTGCGATCTTGGCACCGCCCACGGACGCGGCGATGTTGCTGGACGCCATGGGGGCGCCGGTCGAGGGCACCCCCTCACCGCGGGTGCCAGAGCCCCCGACCAAGGCCCCGGTCACGATCACGATAAGGACGGTGATAACAAAGGAAATCAGGTGTTTCAAAGGGCTCTCTCAGGATGAATCAACAAGGCACGACGCCAAGAGTACATACAAACACCTGTGGCCCACAGTTTGCCTGCGGGCCACGCGTGTCAATCGACGGCTGGAACGGACTTAGCGCTTCGAGGCGCGGTATCCGGCCTTCCTCGCGTCGGACGTGTTCTTGAAGCACTGTTCCGGGGCGGTTCGTTTGTAGAACTGGCCGCCTGGAACGTGGTACTTCCATTCCTTGTTGCTGCCGGTCTGATTGCCCTTGACGGGGAAGCCCGCGGGGCAGCTCTTGCCCTTGGGTGCTGCCCACGACTTCTTTGCCGCGGCCTTCTTGATGACCAGGGTTTGCGTCTTGGATGCCGTGAACTTCTTCTTGCCGACCTTGTAGGTCACCTTGGTTGTCACCTTGTAGGTCCCGGCCTTCAGGGCAACCGACGCCTTGTTCTTGGCAACGGTCTTCTTCCCTTGCTTCACGGTCAATACCTTTGAGGTGACCTTGACGCCCTTGGCCGCCTTGACCGACGGCTTGATGGTGGCCTTGTTCGACCCCTTGACCGTCTTGTTGGCGATCTTGTTGATCGTGATTGCCGGTGCCTTCTTGGCGGCAACGACAGCGATCGCCTGTGCCGGTGCCACGGGCGCGGCAACTGCCACGGCTGCACCGGAAAACGCGATCGAAGCCGCGGCGGCCAAGGCTGTGAGCGTGCGAGTTAATGACTTCATATGTCCCCCATTGTCCGGATGGCACCCCTGACCATCTACGTCCTGCATCTGCAACTTCCAATCCAACCACAGACAGGCACAAAGACTTGAACTTAATGGGTCGAGTTGAGCGGCGCACATGGGACGGGGCAGTAACATCTTTGAGGCTCTTAGACACACGGCAGCGACAGTAGTCATGTATGCAGTGGCTTCTTCAACACTATTGGCTCTCCGACTTTAAGCGTGGTGACTGGGTGTTCAGCACGGCCAGAGGCGTGCCGTGTACAACAATATCCGCCATCGGTAGTTGTGGTGGTTGACGTAGCCTCGGCCGATCCTTTTGATGTTCTTGGCGGTGAGGTTGGCGGCCTCGCTGCGGGCGTTGGTGAGTCGGGTGAGGCAGAAGGTTTCCAGTTCCGTTTTCCAGGCGGTGAAGGTCCGGAACAGGGACTTGGCCTCGTGCATGCCGGTGGCCTTGACGGAGGCTTCGAGCTTCGCCCAGGCGGCTGCGAATGATTCCCGGTCACGTGTTTTCAGCAGTTCCCGGACGTGTTCCTTGATGGCGTAGACGACTCCGAGTTCGACATCCGATGCCAGGACTTCCCGGAGCCGCTCCGTCTGCTTGTTGGAGAGCTTCTCGATGTTGCAGGTCAGTAACTTGCGGTATTTGTAGGCCGGGTCGGTGATCCGCCCGCGGCGGCCGTGGGTGTCGTGGGAGCGGCGCCGGCGCACGGCGGTGATCATCTGGTTGGCCCGCTGGATGATGTGGAAATGGTCAACCGAGATCCGGGCGGCGGGCAGGGATTCGCGGATGGCCTTGCGGAATTCCGCGGACATGTCCATGGCGACGTACTCGATGTTCCGTTTCCAGTGTTCGGGGCGCTGGGACATCCAGCTGGTCACGGCCTTGCCGCGGCGCCCGTCCACGATGTCAAGGATCGTGCCGGTGTCCAGGTCCGTGAACACGATCGACCACGGCTCGACCCGTATCATTTTTCCCGTGGTTCCCAGCACGAAACGGACGCGTCGGAAGCGGTGCTCGTCCACGCCGAGCCGGCGCACCAGGCGTTGGTCCACGTCCAGGACGATCTGCTCGGTGACCAGGAGCTTGCGCATGACGGTGGGCCAGGAGACGCCGTGGGCCTTGGCGATGCCGGTGACCGCGCGCAGCTCGTGGACGGCGTCCTCGACGATTTCCCCGACCAGCCTGGTGGTCAGCCTGGAGCGCAAGGGGATCTGGTCGGTGACCTGCACATAGGTCCGCTTCGGGCAGGCGGCCTCCTGGCAGACCAGGCGCCGTTTCCTGACCAGGACCTCCAGGCCCTTGCCGCCGCAGGCCACGTCCTTGACCCGGTGCACGGGCCGGGCCCGGATCCGCCGGGAGAACACCCCGCATGCAGGGCACGGCGCCTCGGGATTGCGGGGCTCCACCAGCACCGAGCGGGAATCACCGGATCCCTCAACGCCCAGCACCGCATAGTCATCAAGATTGAACAGGGTCGACGCAGCATCGCCTGCGCCCGTAGTATTTAACACGGCTCGTGGTCCTTGGAATTATGAATGTCTTAGTCAACACCCATAATTCCGTAGGGCTGCGGGCCCTACTTATT
>NZ_JBKKAP010000187.1:0-4450 GCF_046714615.1 Paeniglutamicibacter sp. | reverse complement strand
TGCACCCCGTCCCGGCCTTGCGACCATGCGCCGGGTATCCCGGGAAACGTGGGGGGTGGGCCCCCCCCCGGGGGGGTGGGCACAGCGCCCTCGTCTTTTTCCGCCGGGACCGTCCCCTCTTCCGGCATCGCGCCAGGCGGCGGACAGAGGGGAAGCCCCTTCGGCTGACAATCTAATGTCGGAGGGGCTTCGACTCGGTGATGGTTCTCGTACAGCGTTGATTTAGAGAACCGGACAAAATCCTCGTTGCGTGGGTCTTGCTGCTTCGCTGCTGCAGCCGAGCTAGAAGAGATTCCAATAGCTCGTCACCGCGAATTTGGTTTTTGTTCGGCATCATTCCGGTAGTGATGCGTATTACTTTTATACGCCCCGTCCCGGAAGCCAGCAAGGGTCCGGAGCAAACTTTGTGGTTTGCTCCGGACCCTTGCTTCTTTTATTGGCGCTTTAGGCCCTTGACAGGTTTGCCAACTCGTTGGCTTCGACGTCGAATTGCGGGCTTTCGGTCCGGCTCCGCTTGATCTCGAAGAAGTACGGGAAGGAGGCAAGGGTGACCGCGGCGTCAAAGAGCTTGCCTGCCTCTTCGCCGACGGGAATCCGGGTGATGACCGGTCCGAAGAATGCGGTGCCGTTCAGTGCCATGACCGGCGTGCCGACGTCCTGGCCGACCCGCGAGATCCCGTTCTCGTGGCTCGCCTTCAGCGCCTCATCGTAATCGCTGCCGGTGGCAGCGTCGGCCAGTTCCGGCTCGAGGTCGACCTTGGCCAGGGCACGGGAAATGACCTCGCTGTAATCCTCGATCTTTTCGTAGTGCAGCAGCTCGCCCATGGCGGTGTAGAGATCGCCCAGCACCGCGTCGCCGTGCTTCTGCGCGGCGGCGATCAGCACGCGGACCGGTCCCCAGCCCTTGGCCACGAATTCCCGGTAGTGGTCACTCAGGCCCTCACGGCCGTCGTTGAGCACCGAGAGCGACATGACATGCCACGCCACCTCGATGTCGCGGACCTTTTCGACCTCGAGGACCCAGCGGGAAGTCGCCCAGGCAAAGGGGCAGGCCGGGTCGAACCAAAAATCAACGTGAGTCTTCTCGGACAATGTACTTCTCCTTCAGTGGGATGACACGGGGGCGTACAACTAAATTGTTAGGCCGACTTCTTGCCGCGCTTGTCGGCGACCTGCGCCGAGATCAGGGAGGGTTCCGCCCCGTTGAGCACCACGTCGCTGGTGATGACGACCTCGGCGACATCGTCGCGGCTCGGCATTTCAAACATGGTGGCGCTGAGGGTTTCCTCCAGGATCGCGCGCAGACCGCGGGCACCGGTGTCGCGTGCCAGGGCTAGGTCGGCGATGGCTTCCAGGGCGCCCAGTTCGAAGGTCAGCTCCACGCCGTCCATGCGGAACATCTTTTGGTACTGCTTGATCAGTGCATTCTTGGGTTCGGACAGGATCTTGATCAAGGACTCGCGGTCAAGCTTTTCGACGGTGCTGATCACCGGCAGCCGGCCAATGAATTCCGGGATGAGCCCGAACTTCAGCAGGTCCTCCGGACGCACGTCGGAATATGACGCGGCCTCGGACTTCAACGCCGAGAGCGGTGCTCCGAAGCCGATCCCCTTGCGTCCGGCGCGGGAGGAGATGATCTCCTCGAGTCCGGCAAAGGCGCCGGCGACGATGAACAGCACGTTGGTGGTGTCCAGCTGGATGAATTCCTGGTGCGGGTGCTTGCGTCCGCCCTGCGGCGGAACCGCGGCGACGGTGCCCTCGAGGATCTTCAACAGGGCCTGCTGCACGCCCTCGCCCGAGACGTCCCGGGTGATCGACGGGTTTTCGCTCTTGCGGGAGATCTTGTCGATCTCGTCGATGTAGATGATGCCCTGCTCGGCCTTCTTGACGTCGTAGTCCGCCGCCTGGATGAGCTTGAGCAGGATGTTTTCGACGTCTTCGCCCACGTAGCCGGCCTCGGTCAGCGAGGTGGCATCGGCGACGGCGAAGGGGACGTTCAGGCGCCGGGCCAGTGTCTGGGCCAGATAGGTCTTGCCGCAGCCGGTGGGCCCGATGAGCAGGATGTTGGACTTCGCCACCTCGACCTCGTCGAGGGAGTTGGCGTCGGAGAGCGCCGCGACGGACTTGGCCGCCGCACCGCCCTGGATGCGCTTGTAGTGGTTGTAGACCGCCACCGCCAACGAGCGCTTGGCGCCCTCCTGGCCGATGACGTATTCCTGCAGGGAGTCGAAGATTTCCTTCGGCTTGGGCAGCTCGAAGTCGACACCCTCTTCGACCTCGGCGAGCTCTTCCTCGATGATTTCGTTGCAGAGTTCAATGCACTCGGTGCAGATGTAGACGCCGTGGCCGGCAATCAGCTTGCGAACCTGCTTCTGGCTCTTGCCACAGAAGGAACACTTGAGCAGATCAGACCCTTCACCCATGCGTGCCATCGTATTGGTCCCCTTATCTGGTACCGGTAAGACCGGCCCGAGAGAACCGGAAATGCTGAACTGCCTTAACTCTATGACAGAGCGCCGCCAGAATGGGCGAACGGGCGGCCCGTGGTGCGCATATTTCGCGCCCCGCCGGAGCCGCTCGCTCGCCGTGCCCCCAACCCCCTAGCGGGTGATGGTGGCCTGGGGCTTGATCTTGCGAGGTGTCAGGACCTCGTCGATCAGGCCGTATGCCTTGGCCTCGGCCGCGGTCATGTACAGGTCGCGTTCGATGTCGTTGCCGACTTCCTCCGCGGTCTTGTTGCTGTGCCCTGCAAGGGTGGTCTCAAGCCAGGCGCGCATGCGCATGACTTCCTCGGCCTGGATCTGCAGATCCGACGCGGTGCCACGCTCACCGCCGCCCATGGAAGGCTGGTGGATCAGCACGCGGGCGTTGGGAAGCGCGAGGCGCTTGCCCGGGGTTCCGCCGGCAAGCAGCACCGCAGCGGCACTGGCGGCCTGGCCGAGGCACACGGTCTGCACTTCGGGGCGGACGAACTGCATCGTGTCGTAGATGGCAGTCATCGCGGTGAACGAGCCACCGGGCGAGTTGATGTACAAAGTGATGTCGCGCTCGGGGTCCATGGACTCCAGGACAAGCAGCTGGGCCATGACATCGTCCGCGGAGGCGTCATCGACCTGGGCACCAAGGAAGATGATGCGGTCTTCGAAAAGCTTCGCGTACGGGTCCTGGCGCTTGAACCCGTACGGGGTGCGCTCTTCGAACTGTGGAAGGATGTAGCGTGCCGAGGGCATTTCGCCGGAGGTGGCATGCGGGGTGAAATTCATCGTATCTCCTGGGAAATCAGTTAGGTCTGCCGGGTTCCGTCGCGTTACTTTGCTGCAACCCCGCCGCCACCGGAGACGACCCCGGAGGACTGGGAGATGTGGTCAAAGAAGCCGTATTCGAGGCCCTCGGCGGCGGTGAACCACTTGTCGCGCTCGTTGTCCTTGAGGATGGTCTCAACGGTCTGGCCGGTCTGCGTCGCGGTCAGTTCGCTCATGACCTTCTTCATGTGCAGGATCAGCTCGGCCTGGATCCGGATGTCCGAGGCTGTGCCGCCGATGCCGCCGGAGGGCTGGTGCATCAGGATACGCGCGTTCGGGGTGGCGTAGCGCTTGCCCGGGGTACCGGAGGAGAGCAGGAACTGGCCCATCGAAGCGGCCAGGCCGGTGGCGACGGTGACGACATCGTTGGGAATGTAGTTGATGGTGTCGTAGATCGCCATGCCGGCTGTGATCGATCCACCCGGGGAGTTGATGTACAGGTAGATGTCCTTCTCGGCGTCCTCGGCCGAGAGCAGGAGCAGCTGGGAGCAGATGGCGTTGGCGTTCGCATCGCTCACCTCGGTGCCGAGCCAGATGATGCGCTCCTTGAGGAGCCGGTTGTAGATGTAGTCCTCGCGATTGGCCGGATCTACCGAAGCCATCGTGGGAGTGCGGGAGTCACTGGACATGTTCTGATACCTCTCCGTGATGCCGTGCCCCGATGTTCTGTCCGTCGGGCCACCGGCTCTTTACTTCCTTGAACATTACTGCCTTGGCCAGCGACTTTGGCGGCGCAGGGGCAGCTGTTCGCTGTCGGCGCATGGTGCGCGGGGCAGGCATCGCCGTGGGCTTAAAAGAGGGGTTAAAAGCAGGCGCGGGGGGCGCCCGGTGGGGGGGGGGGGTGTTTTTTTTATATTCGGCGGGGGGCGGGGGGGGGGCGGGCCGACTCGGCTCAACTCAACTCGGCTGGATCTGCTCCATCTCCACGTACCAGCCGGCCGCCGTCACGTTGAAATCCTTGATCGTGTTGCGCACGGCGATGCGATAGATCGGCTGCAGCAGGATGATGTAGTTCGCGTTGTTCACCAGCTCCTGCTGATAGCGCTTGTAGAGCGCGATCTGCTTGGCGAGGTCCGGCTCGGCGCCGGCCTGCTTGACGAGATCGCGCAGCGCCTGCGGCACGTCCCAATGCACGCGCTTGGCCACAC
>NZ_JBKKAP010000186.1:0-40447 GCF_046714615.1 Paeniglutamicibacter sp. | reverse complement strand
TGGTCGTCGTGACGCACCGGCCGAAGCCCGAGGGCTGGGACCCCGAGGCGCCGTTTCACTTCGTCGACGGCGTCGAGGCAGCCGTGGCCAAGGCGCAGGAGCTCGCGGGTGACCGCATCGTCGAGGTCGCCGCTGGCGACGTCGGTGGCCAGGTGCTTGCCGCGGGCCTGGTCGACGAGGTGCGCATGGACGTCGCACCCGTCGTGTTCGGGTCCGGCAAGCGCTACTTCGGGTCGGTCCACGCACAGCACCTGTTGGAGGATCCCGACGTGGTGATTCAGGGCAACCGGGTGCTTCACCTGCGCTATCGGGTGCGCCGTTGGCCGATCTGAGCGGGTACGCGAAGAAGTCCACTGCGAACGGTGACACAAGATCGGGCCTCCGGCTGCGTTTGCGCATCGCTACCCCGGGGCCGACGCGCCAGCCAACATCGAGCCAGCGATTACACCCTCAACCGTGAAGAGCCCCTTTGCCGCGTCCAGGGTGGACTCGGTGGTTACGGGGCTTCCACGTGCAGGCGCAACTTGTTGGCCAGCTCCTGCAGTGTCGTAAATTCCTCGGCGGAAAGTGCGGAGCCGATGAGCTCGTGAATGCCCTTGACGTGTTCGCGGCCCATTTCCTTTTGCAGACGGGTCCCTTCCTCCGTCAGGGTGATGAGGACGGCCCGCTGGTCGGAGGGATCAGACTGGCGCGAGACCAGGCCCTTTGCTTCCAGGCGGTCGGCCATGCGGCTGAGGCTCGGCTGGGAAATCAGCAAGTGTTGGTTCAGGTCCGAGAGACGGCTGCTTCCCGAGGGGCACCTGGAGAGGTTGAACAACACGTCGTATTCACGGGTGCTGAGCTCTTTGAACTCCGGGAGCTTCTGGATCTCGCGCATCACCGTGACCTGTGCCCGGAACAATGCTTCCCAGGCGGCGGTCGAGGAGCGCAGCGTGGCTGGGTTAGGCATTGTCGCTCCCGGCGGTCTGCTTGGCGTCGCGGGCCGCAACGCGGTTGGCGTGGGTCGGTGCCTCGGGGTGGTCGGCCGGCTTGCGGCTTTCCAGTTCCTTGCGGAGCGTCGGCAGCACGTGCTCGCCGAAGAGGTCAAGCTGCTCCAGGACGGTCTTGACCGGCAGGCCAGCGTGGTCGACCAGGAACAGCTGGCGGTGGTAGTTGCCGAACGCCTCCTGGAAGGTGAGGGTCTTTTCGATCATTTCCGCCGGCGATCCCACGGTGAGCGGGGTCTGGTCGGTGAAGTCTTCCATCGACGGGCCGTGGCCGTAGACCGGGGCGTTGTTGAAGTACGGGCGGAATTCGTTCTTGGCATCCTGCGAGTTCTTGCGGATGAAGAACTGGCCACCCAGGCCCACCATGGCCTGGTCGGCACGGCCGTGGCCGTAGTGCTCGTAGCGCTCGCGGTAGAGGTTGATCAGCTGCATGTAGTGTTCCTTGGGCCAGAAGATGTTGTTGGCGAAGAAACCATCTCCGTAGTAGGCGGCGATCTCGGCGACCTGCGGGGTGCGGATCGATCCGTGCCAGACAAACGGGGCCACGCCATCAAGCGGGCGCGGGGTGGAGGTGAAGTTCTGCAGCGGGGTGCGGAACTTGCCTTCCCAGTTCACCGTGTCCTCGTCCCACAGGCGGCGCAGCAGGTTGTAGTTCTCGATCGTCAGGTTCACCGAGTCCTGCATGTTCTTGCCGAACCACGGGTAGACCGGCGCGGTGTTGCCGCGCCCGAGCACCAGGTCCACGCGGCCGTCGGCCAGGTGCTGGAGCATCGCGAAGTCCTCGGCGATCTTCACCGGGTCGTTGGTGGTGATCAGCGTGGTGGCCGTGGAGAGGATGATCTTCTCGGTCTGCGCCGCGATGTAGGCCAGCGTGGTGGTGGGGGAGGAGGAGAAGAACGGGCGGTTGTGGTGCTCGCCGATGGCGACGACATCCATGCCGACCTCTTCGGTCTTCTTGGCGATGGCCACGATGTCCTTGATGCGCTGCTGTTCGCTCGGAGTTTTGCCGGTGGTGGGGTCGCGGGTGATGTCACTGACTGAGAAGATGCCGAACTGCATGTTTGCCTCCTGTTGGGCTGGTGGACTGCGCTCTGCTTTACAGTATGCCAGATTTGTATGCGTATGCATGTAATAGCGACAATGGTCACCAAATAATTCCCCGGGGTTCATGTGGGGTGACTCACGCCTCGGTCTTCTTCGCGATAGGATCCGGCCATGGATATCCCGCTATCGACCAACCAGGACCCGGCCAAGCAGCAAGCGGTGCGCTGGAGTGCGGTCGCAGGAGTCGTTGGATTCCTGGCCATCGTGGAGCTCACCAGCGGATTCCTGCAGGGCTACTACACGCCGCTGATGACCGACATTGCCCGACATTTGGGGATCCACGACGCGGACGTGAACTGGTTCGAGGCCGCCCAGCTCATGCTCTCCGCACTGGCAGTGCCGCTGCTGGCCTCCCTCGGGGATATCTTCGGGCACAAGAGGATGCTCCTGCTCTCGGCCGTGGTCACCGCGTTGGCTTCATGGGCCGTCGTGTTTTCCGGCTCCTTCACCACGTTCTTGATTGCCTGGGCGCTCCAGGGCTTCTATGCGGTGTGGCTGCCGCTGGAAATTGCCATCGTCTTTTCCCGTGCCCGCAAACTGGGCATCCCCGGACCCATGACGCGGCGCGCGGCAGGACTCCTGGTCGGGGCACTCGAGGTCGGGGTGATCGCCGGCGCCTTGGCCGGCGGTGCGCTGATTGAGGTCTTTGACGGAAGCGTGCCGCTGACCATGACGATCCCTGCCATTGCCACCACGCTTTGCATCGCTGCGGTGGGCTTTGGGGTGCCCGATGACGGGGTACGCAACGGGGCCAGGATTGATGGCGGGGGATTCGGCTATCTGGCCATCGGTTTGCTGCTGCTCACCAGCGGTCTGAGCTTCCTGCGGATCAACGGACCGGGCAGCCCGCTGGTGTGGGGATCCCTGGTGCTGGGCCTGGTCGTGCTTTACGTGTTCTACCGCCACGAAAACAAGCGGTCCGATCCGTTGATCGATTTCAAGGTCCTCTTTGCCCGGTCGATGTGGCCGGTGCAGCTGACCGCCGGTCTCTTTGGTGTTTCCGTCCTGGGCGCCCAGGTCCCCATGAGCACCTTCGCCCGAACAGACCCCGCCGTCATCGGCTACGGGCTGGGGCTCAGCGCCTCGGGGGTCTCGGTAATCATCGGGGTCTACGTGTTGGCCATGCTCGTTGGCGCGTTGCTGTTCCCGATTGCCGCCCGCTGGGCGGGAACGCGGATGACGTTGATTGCCGCCTGTTTCCTGGTAGGTGTTGGCTACCTTTTGTTCCTGCCTTTGCACGCGAGCCTTGCGCAAGTGCTGGTGAACATGATGATTGCCGGTGTCGGGTCCGGAGCGCTGATCGCGGCATTGCCGGCGGCTGCCGCGGCAGCCGCCCCGTTCAACCGGACCGGCATGGCCACCGGGCTGACCAATGCCGTGAAGACCATTGGCGGATCCTTCGCCTCGGCGATCTTCGGGCTGGCGCTCATTGGTCAGGTCGCCGGTGCGGTCTCGGAAGGGGCGGCGGGGAACACCGCTGCGCCGCTGGCCGGCTACATGATTGTGTGGGCCATTTGTGGCGGGACCGCGATCGTGTGCGCGCTTGCCTTGTTTGCCGTGCCGCGAGATGCACTCGAGGACGCCCGGTCGGACCGGGGCGCGGCGTAGGGACGGGATCAGGGGCAGGGCATAAAGCCACGGGATGCCCCGGGATTCGAACGATCCCGGGACACCCCTGGTTGCACTGCGTGGTCTGTCCGGAAATTTCGGCTTAGCGCGTCAGCGTCCCGCAGCCAGAAACCGCGAAACCCTTGGCGGAAGCTGGAACGTCGATGACCAGGCATCCTGCCGTGAAGTCATTGCTGACGAGGTCTCCGTATTTGCCGGTGAAGTCCCGGTAGGTGGCCCAATAGCAGGACGACGTGCCCTTGCCGAAGTATCGGCCCGGGGTGTCAAAATGACATACAGCCAAGTCACGGAGTTGTTCGGGAAGCGTACATCTCGCTCGGCGAGGGATTTGCGAACGAACCGGTCAGAAGAGCGGGGGCTGTTCGCCCTGCCAGTGCTTGTTGCGGCGGGGAAGCTGTTCGGGGTCCTCGAACGGGGCAAGCTTTACCCACGGAACGCCGTTCTTCATGACGACCTCGAAATCGCCCTTGTCGGCGCCGCGGTGCTCGGAGGGGCAGAACATGCCCAGGTTCCACACACTCGTTGTTCCGCCCGCGGACCAGGGCTTGATGTGGTGGAATTCGCAGTGCTCCGGCGGGATGGTGCAGTTGGGCTTGATGCAGCCGCGATCGCGGGCACGGATTGCCTGTTTCATGGACTCGGGCGGGTAGCGTCGCTCGCGCCCATAGTCCAGGATCTGGCCGTCGCCGCCGAGCACGATGGGAATGAATCCGAACTCGGCCAGGCGTTGGCGCACCTCGGTTACGGAGATCTCCAGGCCGTGCGCGCTCCATCCGGCGCCGCGGGCCAGCCCGAGGAGTACCTCAAGAGTGATGTAGACGAAGAGCTTTGCGGTAGGCAGGCCGGTGGCACCGTTGGCCGAAGTCTTCGGGGTGCGCATCAGGTTCAGCAGGGTTTGCAGGTGCCGTTGGGCGGGAGTTGGATCCTCGGCGACGGTGCCGGTTTCCAACGGCGGTGGATCATCGAAGGTTTCAGCGTCGGGCGGGTGATTGAACCAATCGGGACCGTCCGCCGGATCCGGTGGAGGGAACAAGGAATCCTGGGTGGG
Source organism: Paeniglutamicibacter sp. (assembly GCF_046714615.1). Classification (NCBI taxonomy): domain Bacteria; kingdom Bacillati; phylum Actinomycetota; class Actinomycetes; order Micrococcales; family Micrococcaceae; genus Paeniglutamicibacter; species Paeniglutamicibacter sp. Next base: position 35,680 of record NZ_JBKKAP010000186.1, on the reverse strand, counting down.
GTCGGGGCCGGTGGCCGGGACCAGAGTCGAACCGGGTGCCGGTTCAGTGTTGGGTTCGGGGGTTTCAGGGGTTGGGGGAGCGCCGATTCCTGCGGGGGAGGTCCCGTCGGCTTCGGCAAGGGTGTCATTGGCCGCGGTGTCGGTGGAGGTCTTTGCATCGTCTGCGGTGCCTGCGTCGCCGTCCTCAGCGGTGCTGGCCTGCGGGGTGGAGGGCCCGGTGGAGGACGTGCGGCCTGGGACCGTGGCTGCCGCCGCGATGGCCTGGCGGTTTCCGGCCAAGGTGCGGGCGTTGTCGGACTCGGCGAAGTGCGAGATGAAGACCTCTGCGTCGGCATTGAGCATGCAGGCTGTGAAGTAGGTGTAGTGCCGGGTGCGCCTGGAGACGAAGATGCCGGTCTTGTTGCGGATCTCCTTGGCCGTGGGGGTGGAGTCGGCTTCGTCGAGCTCGTCGCTGATCTTGTCGAAGAGCTTGGTGGTGTTCTTCGCGTCGCCCTCGGCCAGGGACTCGGCCACGCGGGACTCGAGCAGATCGGCGAATTGTGCGGCGTCAGGGCGGGCCTCGATGGCCGGGCGCAACTTCTCCAGCTTGCGCGCCGCAGCGGCAACGGCTCCAGGCGCGCTCTTGCCTTTGGCCAGCTGCTCGGCCAGCTGCGGGTAGCGCGGGCCGTGGGGCATACCGTGCTCGTCGACGCCCGGTAGCAGGTCGTCGCCCGCCTGCATGCGGTTGAGGACCTCGAAGTAGTCGATTCCCGCCATGCCTGCGAGGCAGTCGGCGGGGGTCTTGAACTGCAGCCGGCCGGTGGGAACGGTGCGCGGGTCTTCGGGCAGCTGGGTATCCCCGGCGAGGAATGCGCTGGGGTCCTCGGCGATGGCGCGCAGCTCGGTGAGGGTGTCGGCGGGCAGCTCGTGTACTAGGGTTTTCCGGGCCAGTTGCGCGACCTTCAGCTGTGCGACCGCGATGGCGTGCTTGGCCTGTTCGATGGTGATTGCGGTGAGCAGGGCCCGGGTGGGGGAAGCTGGACGGGCCGCGATGCGGGCGACGAGGACGTCGATTCCGCGGATGCCCTCGAACAGTGCGCGCAATTCATCGTCCGGGGTCGGCCTGTACCCCGGATCGTCGCTGTGTCCAGCGAGGTTGGCGATGAGCGCGTCTGTTTGCATTGCTCCAGTGTGCGGGCTTCGGGAGTGCGACGGCGGTCGGGTCGGGAAAATGTGGATAACCCGGGGTGAGGTCATTCCTGGAGTGGCTTGCCGGTGGGATCCGACCCGGGGTCTGATGCCCGGGCCGGCCTCGCGCGCGCGTACGCGAACGCGCGCGAAAAAGTGCGCGGTGTCCGTGCTCGAGGGTGCCGGGCGAGTGCTTGGGTGAGGGGAGGCGAACGCGACCGTCGGTGCAGGGTGTGGTCGGGGTAAAACCATGGGCGTCTATGGGTGGACCCTGGGGGATTTTACGGTGAATGGGCCCGGGCCCGGGGTGGAAGGCAGGGAGAAATGTTGTGCAAGGAAGGGTGGGTGGGGAACTGCCTGGGAAAGAGCGGGGAGCGGTGTAACCAAGGTCTTCGCTGTCCGAGGCAAGCTATGCAAGACGGCGTTGCCGACCCCCGGATTTGGGGACGCTTGGAATGCGGATATTCCAAACGCGCGGATGTCGGAGGGCGAACCGTGCTGCGGGAGAGGCAAAGAAATCCTGGCGCGGATCCGTTCGGAAGCTCCGAGATTTCAGAGAGTCACGGGTCATCCGAAGGTAAGCCACCCGCTTATGGCGGGAATTCCAAAAGAGCATGCCGGATCGATGGCAGGTAACGCTGAAGTTTGGGTGTCGGGGCCGGTACCGTGACAGGTTTTCGTGGGTTGCAGGGCCGAGCGCTTTGCTCCTTGACGCATTTGGGGGCGCGGTGCTGGCCGGTAGAGCCACATTGGCATCTTGAAGGGCTCCGACGCCTATGAGAATACTCTTCTCCCCGTGGTTGTACATGCCTGGAAGCATGGATATTCGTGAGGGTTTCGGGTTTGGCGAATCCTCTGTGACGGCTCGGAAATCAGCTGCCTCACCCGCGCCGCTGCCTACCCGTGGCGCATGTGCTTCCACCAGGTCAGCGGGTCGGCAACCTTGAAGCGCCGCCCCGTCATCGAGGTGGGGACGATGCGCACGAACTGGTCTTTGGGCCCCGATTCCCAGGGGAAGAGCATGAGGTTGAAGGAATCCAGGGTCTCCTCAATGCCGCCAAACAGCTCGGCCTTGCCCTGGACCATGACAGACCAGGCGACGCCCGTTTCCGGGTTCACTCCGTCTGCCTGGAATGCAACGTGGGGCTGCGCACGCAAGGTGTCCAGCTTGGTCCCCGGTCCGGTGCGGAACACCACGGTGCCGTGGTCGACGGTGAAGTTGATCGGGAAGATCTGTGGCATGTCGCCGTGGCTCACGGCAAGGTGGCCGAGTGAAACCGCCCGCAGCAGTTCCAGGCACTGGTTGGATTCAAGGGTCTCTACGTCCGTGTGTGTCTGTTGCTTTTCCATGCCTTGAGCGTACGTGCGGACGGTCGATGTTGCCAGCGTTTCGATGGTGAAAGCTGCGCCCATGTCGGTGTCGTGATCCACACGGCGACGCCATTGACCATTCACCCTTCCCTGAGGAAGCCCGTTACCCGTTTTCCCGTTGATGCCCCGCTGACGCATGCTGCGACGCGGCGCTGGACATTTGGTCGAGGCCAGTCCTGCGTTTCGAGCGCCACTGGCCTGCGCGGCCGGGACGGGCGTCACCCCGGCCTCGACGTGGTCCCGCGGACGGTGGGCGGGCTCTGGACCGACAGGGAAATCCGGCGATCATCGTCGGCGGCGGGCCACGAGATCTGCACGATCCACTCGCCGTCCGGCTCGGCGAGACGGTAGACCGTTATGAACGGCATCGTTCCGCCCTGGTCGACCGTCGGCTCCGCCGTCCACCGCTGGTCCAGGAGGTACGTGCCGGCCGCGTCGGCCGCCTCAGCGGGCGTCGCGTCGGTAGCCACCTCGACGGTCGACCAGGTCGCCCAGAAGGCGATGTCGCGCTCCCGACCGCCCAGCACTTCGGGCTCGCCGAACTGCGGCTGGGAGGTCATCCGGACCTCGAATGCGCCGTTCCCGGGAACGTGCTCGAGCATCCCCGCGTGGATCTCCTCGGCGCGGTCCTCGTACTCGTCGAGCCGGCTCTCCAAGGCCGGTGTCGAACACCCCGCGAGTGCCACACCCACAAAGATGATCACGCCGACCCCGGCGCCGCGCAACGTCCGCATGCCACCAACGTAGCATTCGAAGGATCCTCTCCGCCGAAACTGGTCGCATGGATCGCACACTGCGTCAGTCCGGGCTTGTCACCGACACCATGGATGGGCAGATTGGATTGCTGGTCATCACTGTCCTGCTGTGCGAGAAACATGAAAACACCGAAGTCCCTGTAAACGCGATCAGGGGAGGAGAGCGCGAATTCAACCCTTCCGTGCTCGGTCGGTTGGTTATATTCCCGCGCAAGGTCCCGAAGCCCTGGATCGGGTACTTCCGGTGACCAGCGTCGCCTCGGCAACCCCTGGAGCCGAGGCTGCCACGTCGAATCCGTCCGGCGACACTCGCCGCGATGGGAAGGGCGGTGCCGCCCGCAACGGGCATGTTCTCGACACAGTCCATCGGGTGGTTGACCTGACGGTGTCAGGTCGTGGTTACGGTGATGCAGGTTCCGATCAAGATGAGTCCTTCGCCGGACCGGAGGTCCAGGTCCGCGTGGCGTGCCGGTCATTGTTCGTCATCTTGCTGAAGATCCCGCGAAAGATCCCCGAATGCCGGGATCCGGTCGGGAGGGCCCGGTGCCGCAACGCCACCAGGGGGTTGCGGAGTTTGTGCGGGCCCCATGAAAACCAGCCGTTGATCTCTGCAAATCCTTCCACTTCGGAGGTATTGGTCAACTTGGATGTGCATCCGTGCCTTGCGCGGCCCGACTCCAATTCCTGGGTCGTGAATGACCTTCCTGTCGGATAACGGGACGTCCGGGAGAACTAATCCATTTGTATTAGGTTAGCCACGCCTAATATTCTCTCGGTTGATGACAATCCAGCCAGAACTTGCGACTGTCTCCTTCGCCGCCGATTTGGCGCGATTCGGAGACCGGACCGCAGTATACGTCGACGGTGGCTCGCTGAGCTACCGTGTTCTTGCCGATCGCGTAGATGCCGTGGCGCGCTCCTTGGGGACCGTGCGCCGGCTCGTTGCGCTCGAGGCCGATAATTGCCTGCCCTCGCTGGTGGCATACCTTGCCGCCCTGGCCGCCGGGCATCCGCTGCTCATCTTGCCCCCGGGCAAGATCGAGGCCATCGAGGCGCTTATCGCAGCCTATGACCCGGACGTTGTCGTCAGGTCGGTCGGGGACCGTCAGGGACTTGAGGTACGCCGCGACGGGACCCGCCACCAGCTGCATCCGGAGCTTGCGCTGCTGCTGAGCACTTCCGGATCCACGGGTTCGCCAAAGCTCGTGCGACTCTCCGCCGACGGCATCCACGCCAACGCCAACGCGATTGCCCAATACCTGAATTTGCGCCCGGACGACACGGCTGCCACGACTTTGCCACTGTCGTATTGCTACGGGATGTCGGTGGTCAACAGCCATCTGGCGGTGGGCGCCTCGATCGTGCTGACCGACACCTCCGTGGTGGATCCGTGCTTCTGGGAGCTGCTGAGGGAACACAAGGTAACCTCGTTTGCCGCGGTGCCCTACACCTTTGACTTGCTGGAGCGGGTCGGATTCCCCGAGATGGACCTGCCCAGCCTGCGCTACATCACCCAGGCCGGCGGCCGCCTGGACCCGGACAAGGTGCGCGCCTACAGCAATCTGGGGCTGAAACGTGGCTGGGACCTCTTCGTCATGTACGGACAAACCGAGGCAACCGCGCGGATGGCCTATCTGCCGCCTGACCTCGCCGCCGCGAATCCCGGGTTCATCGGAGTGCCGATCCCCGGCGGCAGCTTCCGGCTGGAGCCGGTCCCAGGGCTGGAGCATTCGGAACTGGTCTACACCGGACCCAACGTGATGCTCGGCTATGCCGAAACCCACGAGGACTTGAACCTCGGACGCGTCGTGGACGAATTGCACACCGGTGACCTGGCCCGGCGCACGCCCGGCGGTTTGTACGAGATCGTGGGAAGGCGAAGCCGCTTCGTGAAGGTCGTGGGCCTGCGCCTGGACCTCGGCCAAGTGGAACGGTTGCTGGCCGGCATGGGCGTCCCGGCTGCCGCCGCCGGCACCGACGACGGCATCGTGGCAGCCATCGAGGGCGAATTCGACCTGCCACTGCTGGCCAAGACCTTGGCACAGGATCTCGGGATACCCCGTGGCGCGGTTAGGCTGCTTGGCGTGGAACAGATCCCGCGCCTGGACAACGGCAAGCCGGACTATCCGGCGGTGCTGGCGCTGGGCACCGACCTCGAGTCGACCGCCGCCGGGGTTCGCGAGACTGCCGCGTTGGATGCCGGGGGAGTGGTGGACACCGTCCGTTTGGCCTTCGCCGATGCGCTCGAGCGCGAGGACATCGCCGATAACGACACCTTCGTGTCCCTGGGTGGCGATTCTCTGTCCTACGTTGCCGCCTCGGTTCGCCTGGAACAGATCCTGGGGACGCTGCCCGGCGGGTGGCACCTGATGCCGGTGAAGGAATTGTCGCTTCTGGCCACGGACCCGGCGGAACCCCGCGGGGGCTCCGCGGCCAGCTGGCCGGCCCGCATGCTGCGGCGGCTGGTGCCACCCCTGGAAACCGGGATCCTGCTGCGCGCGCTGGCGATCATCTTCATCGTGTCCACCCACGTTGGCCTCTTTTCGTGGCAGGGTACTGCGCACGTGCTCATGGGGCTGGCGGGCTACAATTTTGCACGCTTCCAGCTGGCCGGCACGCGCCGCGCCCGCTTCCGCAGGCAGCTGCGCACGGTCGCGCGCATCATCGTGCCAAGCGTCGTGGTCATCTGGATCGCGTTCGCCGTGAGCGACACCTATAGCTGGGCGAATGTGTTCCTGCTCAACGCGATTCTGGGTCCGCCGGGCTGGAGCGACTATTCGCGCTTCTGGTTCGTGGAGGTGCTCGTCTACATCTTGCTCGGCCTGGCAGCGCTGCTGGCCATTCCGGCCGTCGACCGTGCCTGGCGCAGGTGGCCTTGGCTCTTCCCGCTGGTCATTGCCGGAATGGATTTGCTGGTCCGCTTCCGCGTGGTGGATCTCCCGTTTCCGGGCCAAGGTCCAGTGTTGTGGATCTTCGCCCTGGGCTGGGCGGCTGCCGCTTCCCGGCGCTGGTGGCACCGAGCCGCCGTGTCGGCGGTGGCAGTGCTGGCTGTCCCCGGCCTGTTTGAAAACGATGTCCGCAACGACACGCTGCTGGCCGGCCTGCTGGTCCTGATCTGGATTCCTGCCATCCCGGTGCCGCGGTTCCTTCACCGGATCGCCGCCGTATTGGCCGGAGCTTCCCTGTACATCTACGTCTCGCACTGGCTGGTATATCCGCTCGTCGACCAGATATCCAAGGCGCTGGCCGTTGCCGCCTCGTTGCTGGTGGGCATTGCCTACGCCGCCGTGGCCACCAAGGTCATGAACCTCGCCGAGCGCCGCTGCCGAATCTGGCGGTCAACTCGCACCGCCACCGGTAGCTGACCAGGGGTACCCTCCCGGGGCTGCTGCCGATGTGCCATGCAACACGGGTGGCCCAACGGCAGGCCCGGGCGAGGGGAGGGGCAGGCCTTCCGGGTCCCGTGGGGAATCCCGGACGGGCCTAGGGTTTCTTGTTCCGCAGCTCGTCTTCGACTTCCTTGCGTTCCTTGCGGGTCAGCGGGATCATGCCGGTGGCGGGGTTGATCAACGTGCCGGGGGCCACGGCGCCCGTGGCACCGGCCGGGTGCGGAACCGCGCCAGGGCCCAGGTTGCCTGCCCCGCCGGAGGCGCCGCCGGCCACCGGTGTCCGCCCGGCAGAGGCCATGGCTTCGATCAGCTCCCGTGTCGGCTGCTTGGCCTTGGTCACCGTCGGGGTCCCGGTGTGTGAGAGGGGACGGGAATGCCGCTCGGTCCGGCGTTGCGCGGCCCGCTCCTTGGCGCCCTCCACCAGGTGGTAGAGCACCGGGACCAGGATCAGGGTGAGCGCGGTGGAGGAGACCAGCCCGCCGATGACCACCACCGCGAGCGGCCTGGAAATGAACCCGCCGCCCCCGGTCAGGCCCAGGGCCATCGGGACCAGTGCGAAGATCGTGGCAAGCGCCGTCATCAGGATCGGGCGCAGGCGCTGCCTGGCCCCGTGGTGAATCGCGTCCTGGAGGTTCATCGCCGGGTGCCCGTCGCGCGGCTTGCGGTACTGGTTGATCAGGTCGATGAGCACGATCGCGTTGGTGACCACGATGCCCACCAGCATCAGCATGCCGATCAGCGAGGGCAGGCCCAGCGGCACCTTGGTGAGCAGCAGCAGCGCGATGGCGCCGGTGGCGGCGAACGGGATGGACACCAGCAGGATCAGCGGCTGGACCAGCGACTTGAAGGTCGCGACCATCACCACGTAGACGATGGCGATCGCCGCCAGCAGCGCCAGGTAGAGCTGGGAGAAGGACTCGGCCTGCTCGGTGGCGGCGCCGCCCAGCTCGGCGGTGGCGCCCGCGGGAAGCGTGAGTGCCTCCAGGCGCTTGGCGACCTCGGCCGAGACAGCGCCCAGTTCATTCTCGCCCGGGGTGATGGAGACCGTGGCGATGCGCTCGGAATTGGAGGAGGTAATGGTTGCCGGGGATTCGCTGCGTTCAACCGTTGCCACGTCGCCCAGCTTCACGCTGCCGCCGGCCGCCGGCAGCTTCATATCGCGCAGCTGGTCCAGGTCGGTGAGGTCGGTTCCCTCACCGATCCGCACCGGGTAGTCGGTGTAGCCCAGGCGCACCGTGCCGGCGGGAACCGGGGAGAGCGTGCCGGCTGCCAGCGCGCCGACCTGCGCCTCGGAGAGCCCCGCGGCAGCGGCCTTGGACCTGTCGATGTCGATGGAGACCTGCGGACGCGCCTCGGAGAGGTTGTCGCTCACCTCGGTGGCGCCGTCGATGCCCGTCATGGCCGTCGCGGTGGCCTCGGTTGCCTCGGTGAGCAGCTCCGGGGTGGGTGCGCCGATGCGCACGGTGATCGCGGAGGAACCGCGCATGCCGCCCTCGGAGGCGGAAATGGAGATGTCTGAATCGCCGGCCAAGGGATCAACCGCAGCGCGGGCCGCTGCCTGGATCCCTTCCTGGTCGGCGTCGGCTTCGGTCATCACGGTGAAGGACGCCGAATCGGTTCCCCCGCCTTGGAAGGCGGAGAAGCCGCCGGAGGGGGAGCCTGCGGTCAGTTGGACATCCACCACGCCATCGAGCCCGCGCAACGCTTCCTCCACCGGCTCTGCCGCCTTCAGGGTGGTTTCCAGCGAGGAACCGGCGGGCAGCTTTTGCGTGACCGAGAACGTGTTTTGCCCGGTGCCGCCCAACAGGTTGGTGGGCACCAGCGGGACCATGATGACGGTGAGTCCCAGCAGGAGAACGGAGGCCGCCAGCGTAATGACCGGGTGCTTCTGGGTCTTGCGCAGGACAGGGGAGTAGCCGCGCTGCAGCCAGGAAGCCGCTTCCTTCGCTTCGGCAGCCGCCCGCGCCTTGGCGGCATTGGCGGCCCCGGGCCGGGTGTGGCCCAGGAACCAGTAGGCCAGCACCGGGACGATGGTCAGCGAGACCAGCAGCGAGGCCAGCAGGGCAATGGTCACGGTCAGCGCGAAGGGACGGAAGAGTTCCCCGGCCATGCCTCCCACCAGGGCCACGGGCAGGAACACCGCCACGGTGGTCAGGGTCGCGGCGGTGACCGCGGTGGCGACCTCGCGGACGGCGGTGAGGATGGCCCTGGACTTTTCCTCGCCATAGGACAGGTGCCGCTTGATGTTCTCGATGACCACGATGGAGTCGTCCACGACGCGGCCAATGGAGATGGTCAGCGCGCCCAGGGTGAGCATGTTCAGCGAATAGCCGCCGGTCCGCAGGCCGATGAAGGTCACCAGCAGCGAGAGCGGGATGGAGATCGCGGTGACCAGGGTGGAACGGACCGAGAGCAGGAAGATGAGGATGACCGCCACGGCGAAGCCCAGTCCCAGCAGGCCCTCGACGGTGAGGTCGTGGATGGATTGTTCGATGAAGGGCGCCTGGTCAAAGACAGTGGTGAACTTCGCGTCGGTGCCCAGCTGAGTGGCAAGCTCGGGCAGCAGTGCGGCGACGGCGTGGGAAATGCCCACGGTGTCCCCGGCAGGCTTCTTGGTCACCGACACGGCCAGGGTCTCGACGCCGTTGGTGCGGGTGATGGAGGTGGCGGTGTCCTCGGCCAGCTCCACCTCGGCCAGGGTGGCGAGCTCGTGCACGCCGGTGGCCCCGCGCACCGGCAGGGACTTCACGGCGTCCAGGGAATCCACCGAGGAGCCGGAGGTGACGGGCAGGTCAAGGCCCTCGGTGTCCAGTCGGCCCACCGGCATCAGCCCGGAGCCCTCCTCGATGACCGTCTTCAGGTCGTTCACGTTCAGGCGTTCGGTGGCCAGCTTGGCGCTATCGGGAAGCACCGCGATGTGCTGGGTGGTGCCGCCGGAGACCTCTGCGGTGCGCACGCCCTCGACCTTGGAGAGCCGCGGCAGCACCAGGCGTTCGACGTCGGCGCGCAGGTCGTTGAGGTTTTCGCCGCCGGAGACCGCGAGGTAGACGATGGGGAAGTCGGAGATGGAGCCGGCGAAGGCGGAGGGCTCGACGTCTTCGGGCAGCGTGGAGCGGGCGTTGGAGATGGCCTTGTCGACCTGGGCGCGGGCCCGGTCGAGGTCGGTGCCGTAGGCGAAGGACAGCGAGATCGTGGTGAAGCCGGTCTGCGAGGTCGAGGAGGAGGACTCCAGGCCCTCGACCGCCTGCAGCGCGCCTTCCAGGGGCTGGGCCACCTGCTTGTCGATGACCTCCGGCGAGGCCCCGGGCTGGGACGCCACGACCGAGATGCGTGGGAACTCGAGCGCGGGAATGAGTTCCTGCTTGAGTTGCCCCATGGTGATCACGCCGAAGACCGCCACGAAGACGGTAATCAGTGCGATGAGGGCGCGGTTGCCAAGTGAGAGTGCGGCCAGCCGGTGCATCTGCCATCCTAGAAAGATTGAGTTGTTCGCTATTGCTCAATGTCCTACTCTAGTTCTCCCGCGGCAGGCGGAAGTGCATCGCCGGGCGCAGTTTAAGGGCCGGAGGGCGGGGTGCCGATGGGTGGACGGCGGAGGTCGGTGCGTGCAACCATGGGCCAACGGCCCGGACCCCGATGGTGCCATCATCCGGCGGCCCGGCCGGTTCATCGAGTACGAACAACTTTCAACTCCCAGATGCAGAGGAGAAAACGTGTACACGCATACCCAAGATCCATTCGAGGAATATCGCGGTCCGGGTGGTTCGACAGTTCCTCCGGAACATGCCCCGTCTCCCGAGCCGACGCCGGGTCCTCCGCCGGGCCCGGATCCGTCGTATCCGCCCGGTCCGCCGTCCCGGCCTGATCCCGAGCCGAATCCCGGGCCGGATCCCGGTCCGTATCCGCAGCCGCCGGTTCCCGTCCCGGATCCCGCGCCCTTCCCTGGCCCTGTTCCAGGCCCCGACCCGATGCCGCATCCCGATCCCACCACCCGGCCGCCGGCCTGAGGCACCGGCCGGTACAAACGTATGTACCTTCGCGGACGCAGGGAATCCCCCGAGTCTTAAGTCTTTCCGGCGCCCGCGAAGGGAGCATTGATGGTGCATTGGATCCCGGCCTTGGCCGAATCGAGGGTAGGCTCACCACGTTTTGGCGCACCCGGCCAGTCGGCCAGATGCGCGCTGCCACCGAGAATGCGGTTGACTACCGTCGTCGAAGGAACCTCTCCACGGCACGAAACTGGAAGTCTTGCGTTGACGGGCACCCCCATGCCCGTCAACGACCTGCCGCACGCGTCACTGGTGACGTCGGTGGTCGACTGCGGACCTGCGTGTGCCATTGACCGTCCTCCTGATTCGTGTGGTGCACGTGACGTTACCGAATGACCACGTCAGGCGGGAAGGACCGGGCGCTTCTTTGCCCGGAAATCTTGTGTGGCGGGGCAACCGGTGTTGGGAAAATCGATACAACCGGCGTGCCGAAAGATTTGCGGCGCCGGCCCGGTCGCCGGGAGTCTGTTGCTAGAGCGGCCTTCCGGTGCCCAGGTCGATGGAGGCAATGTGCATCCCGCCGACGTAGACGTTCAGGTCCCCGGTGGCGCGCGGGGCGGCAACGGGCGAAACCGTTCCGATGATCTCGATGCGGAAGGACGGGGAATCGGGCGCCGGGAAGTCCAGGAAGCGGAACATGCCGTCACTTGACTCGGCGTACGCCGCGGGGGAAACCGAGGGCGTGCCCAGGGAATCAAGGTAAGCCTGTTCGATGGCCAGGGTGAGCGCTTCGGTGATCCTGCCGGCGGATCGGATCTCGACGGCGATGGCCGGCGCCGCACCGTGAATGGTGACGGCGTAGCCGCCGGTTCCGTCGTCCCCTGGGCCGCCGGCGGCGCCTGGATCCGGCGGGGGCGACTTCGGCGGGCGGGGCCCCTGCATCGAAGGGTCGGGATGAGCGTCCATCATGATTCCTCTCGTGCGTGCCCCGTGGGCGGATGCCGGTTCCGGGTGCGGCGCCACACTGCCACGGTCCCGCCATGCGCACCGCACGTCAAGCCCCGCGAAGCCCGTGGCCGCGGTGCCACTCCTTTACATGCCGGCGGTGGGGGTGAATGCTGTAACTATTGCCGCAGCGGCAAATCGAGGGTCCCGGGCCCGGGCCCGGGAGCGTGAACCAACGGGAAAAAGGGGCGTGGTGACCTACGAATAGCATCTCATTGCGAGTCCAGGACGCCATGCAGTCGTACAAGAACGGCCTGACGCAGGCAACAATTGCCCGCCAGACCGGGATGAGCCGCGATGCGCTGAGCCGGGCGCTCAGCGGGCAGCGGAACTTCAGTGCCGGCGAACTGGCGGCCGTGGCAGAGGTGCTCGAAGTCTCGCTGAGCTGGCTGATCACCGGTGACCCGCATCCCGAGGGGGCCGCCGCCGGAACGCCGTGGAACCATGACCGGGTGGCCGAGATCGTGGCCTTCCCCGCCGGCGCGTATCGGGAGGTGGGGCTCTCCACCGCCTCGGTGCCGCAGCTGGAAAACGGCTTGGAACCCGAGGAATGTGCTGCGGCGGTGGCCAGGCTGCTCACCGGGGCCCACGGCAAGGAGTTTGTCCGGGACCTGCCCTCCGCCATCGAGCAGGCCTACGGCATCGGGGTGTTCGTGGCTGCCGAGGGCCCTGCGTTCGACGCCCGGGCCATGCGGGCCAATGACGTCACCTACATCATGGTCCGCGGCACCGGCGCCTGGTACCAGGCCAACTTGGCGCTCGCGCGCGAGCTGGGCGAATTGCTCGGCGGACGCCATTCGGCCATTGGCGATCGCGGGCATGCCGAAGACAGCTGGGCACGTGAGTTTGCCTTTGCCCTGCTGCTGCCCGCCTCCCGGCTGCGGGCCATCGACTGGAACCGGCAGACCCCGCGCGAGCTGGCCGGGTTCCTCTGGGATTCCGGGGTCTCGGCCAAGGCGCTGGTGCACCGGCTCGAGGCGCTGGGAATTCCGCGCGGACCCGCCATGGTCCATGCCGACGAGGGCACGCTGCAGTTGCTGGTGTGGCAGGACCCGGGCTGCCTGAGCCACCACCGGGCGGGGGCCTATCGGGCGCCGCGGATTCCCGCGGACCTCTTCGGTGCCCACCTCAAGGGCATGCGCCAGGGTTTGGTCGACGGGACCTCGCTGGCCTGGATGCTGGATACGCCGTTGTCTGAACTTTGAACCGCGGCGGAACCTCGCCACCGCCCCCTTTGCCAATGCCGCTGCCCGCGAGGGCCGCTCCGCGGTGGGCAAGCGCGGAGGCGAAGCCGGCACCGGGGAATTGTGCCTCGACATCCAGCGACAGGGCGGATGCGGGAGATGGAACCAGCAGTTGCCCGGGGGACTCGCTAGCTTCCGGTGTTGGGGTCCATTGCCGCATAGTACCTTTCGAGCATTTCCTTCGCCTCGTCGCCGAGCTCTTCGGCGGGGTCGATGTTCGGCGCGTGCTTGATGACGTCCTTGGGAAAGCGGACCTGCAGGTGGCCGTCGGTGATGACGGCGCCCTCGAGCGAGACCAAGGACTCCACGGAACCGAAGAGCCCCAGGTGGATGCTGGCGAAGTCGGCGTCGCCGGTGCCCACGTCCATGAAGATGTTCCCGAGCGTCCCGACCTTTTCCCGCGCCGGCCCGTAGACGGTGCTCTTGGCCTTCTTCAACGCGTTCAGGTACCCGTGGCCCAGCATGGCAGTGTCCTTACCGGATGTTTCTCCCTGGCGCAGCAAGCCGAGCCGACTACATGCGGTTCCGCACCGATGCGAACCCGAGAGAAGCCAAGGGCCGCGCGATCTTATGTGCCGGGCATCCACCTCAAGCAAAGCACCGCGGGGGTGGCGCTTCAAGGGGGGGCGGGGACCGTGGCCCCCAGCTCGGTGCCGGGGCCCGATCCGATGCCGCACCCCGATCCCACCGCAAGGCCTCCGGTCTTCCCGGGCATGGTGCGTTGAGCCAGGCGCAGCCTGGTTCGGGCGCGATATCGCGCACACCCGTTCCCCGTGGTGCGGAACCCGGTTTCGGGTCACGCACCGTGGGGGGCTTCTGCGTGGCGAGCTTCCCCACGGGTAGACCATGTGGAACGCGCGTCGGACCCGATGGCCCGATGGTGGCCGTCCGGATAACTGCCTCTGCCTTGGTGCATCCAGTGGATGATTGGCCCCTTGGGTGGCCGGGTTGGCAGGGCCGTGGTGTTCGGCCTTTGCGGGCAGTTATGCGGTGAGGTCTGTTGCGGCGTCGGCGATGACCCGGGCCAACCCGCCGCGGGCCAGGCTCTCGCGTTGCCGCCGCGCTCCGTTGCCGTCCCTGGGGAGCCGCTCGAGTGTCGCGTCCACTAGGTCGCTGTCACCGTTTTCAGCCAGGGCGTCCCGGATTCGCTCGGCCAGCGCGCCGAGCATGTGCTGGACGGGGATTGCGTGCCCGGTCTCGGGATCGAGCTGGTTGCCTCCGAGTCCGTGTTTGGCTGCCTGCCAAAACGCAAGGTCGAGCATCTCGTTGTGCAGGCCGGTCTCCCTGTGGGGCGCGTGGATGCTCGTTTCCACCAAGGCCCGGATGACCAGGGCCAGGGTCACCGAGTCTTCGGCCCGCAACTGGGCATCGGCCACGCGGATCTCGACCGTCGGGTAGTTGCATGAGAGTCGGGCCGCCCATCCGATGTGGCCCGCATCCAGGACCGCATCGGATCCGAGCACCAGCGCCAGTCGTTTGTAGTAGTCGTCCGCGTCGGCGAAGTACGGCTGGATCCCCTGGACCGACCACTTCCGGTAGTGGATGCTCCGCCACGAGGCGAACCCGGTGTCCTCGCCTCGCCAGAAGGGTGAATTCGCGCCGATGGCAACCAAAAGCGGCAACCACCGGCGCAGGCCGTTCAGCGCCAGGATCCCGGCCTCCGAATCCGGGATGGCGATGTGCACATGCAGGCCGGAAACGTATTGCTCGCTACTGATGCCGGGCAGGTAGCGGTGTATCTCCCGGTAACGTTCGAGCGGGCTGATATGGGCCGGACCGTCCGGTATGAGCGGGGCCGTGCCCATGGACACCACTTGCAGGTCGATGCCGGCCGCGGTGGTCGCAAGCCCCCGCCGAAACCCGCGCAGGGACACGAGTGCCTCCTTGGCGTTCGTGCACACCGGGGTTGCCATTTCCAGCTGGCAGCCCAATAGCTCGTGCTGTGACCGGCTCCCCCCGGCCCGGATGGACATCAGCGTTGCCCTGGCCTTGGCATCGGGGACGGCCGGCAAGCCCGAAGTCGGGTCAAGGAGGAAGAATTCCTCTTCGATGCCAAAGGTATTCATGACGCCAACCTCTCCGGGGGTCCAAGGTTCTTGCCGTTCCTGATTGCGGTCGGGATTGCCGGCCTCGAAAGGCAGCGGAGCGCCGGGGCGGGCCCCGGAGCCGCCGGCTGCCCGCCCCGGCCGCGGGCTGTCCCGGAGATGGGCAAGCCCGCGATCGGTGGCAGGCCGCGTGGCTGCGCCCCGGCCGCGCCGCCAGAGTCGGAGCTAGCTGCCCGAGCCGTCCGAAGACTCGGCCTCCAGCGCCGGTCCGTCCGGGGTCGCTCCGCCCTCGTCGGTCCAGTCATGCCCGGGTTCGGTGTTCAGTGCCGGATCCGAGACGTGGTCCTTGGCTTCGTCCTTGGAAACGTCGCGTCCCGGGGTGTCGTTGGTGGGGGTGAGGTTTTCCTGTGCGTCGTTCATCAGCGTGTTCTCCTTGATCGGGGATGTCGGGTGGTCATCGTCGGTCAGGGCCGCATGTTCGGCCGGGTCGGGTGCGTCGAATGCCAACAACTTGTGGGTTCCGTCGCAAAAGGGCTTGATCATCGAGCCGCCGCAGCGGCACAGTGCCACTGTGCCGCGTCCCGGATCGACGGTCAAGCCCATGCCGCTCAGTAGCTCGAAGTCTCCGCGAACCACAAGGGGCCCGTTCGGGCACACCGTGATGCTGGTTCCGGAAAGCCCATTCACGCCGGAACCCCGACCGCGGGCAAGAGCGTCGAGGCCCCGCTTTCCCAGGTCTCCACCTGCCACGTGCCTGCCAGCCCATCGAGCAGCAGGGCAGCGGCGGCACCGAGGAATACGTTGCCGGCCAGCTGCGGCTCGGATTCGATGAGGCCGCCGGCCAAGTCGCGCCCGGCGATCTGCTCGTGGACGGCATCGGCCTCGACGTGTTCGTCGAAATAGTCGGTGACTGGCGGCTCGAAACCCAAGCGCCGGAAACCGCGGGCGTACTTTGCGTTGGGCAGCGAGGAGGTCATCTCGTAGATTGCCAGGTGTCCGCAAATTGCGCCGCGGTGCCTGCGGTGAAGCCCGAAGAGGGACATGAGGTTCACCGACGCCAGGATGATGGCCGGAATCCGGTCGATGTAGGCACCGAATTCGCTATCCAGGTCCAACCCGGCCATGGTGCGGGTGAAGAGCTCGGAGTGCATCCGTCCCGGCATCCCGTTTCCGTACTCGTCATTCTGGATTTCCACCAGGGCGGATTTCGCACGTCCGCCCAGGCGTGGAATGGCCCAGGTGTGCGGGTCGGCCTCCTTGAGCTGGTAGATCGACTTGTGGATCAGGAATTCCCGTGCCTGCTCCAGGGTTGCCCGCCGGGCGACATAGTCGGCCACGGAGGGACCGGTGGCTTCATCGACCATGGCGAACAGGGCCTCTGCGACCGACTGGGCGTTGGCATCGACCGGTGGAAGGGCGGGGATGGATCCTCGGATGCGCGTCTCGAATTCATCCTCCAGCAGGCCCCGAAGGTCCAGCAGTTTGGTGTTCCATTCCCAGAGGTCATCGATTGATTCAAACCCGGAATAATGCAGTTCGTAGAGGACAAACAGGCTGAGCTGCAGGTCCTCGTCGTAAAAGATGTCGGTGTCGCCTAGACGCAACTTTTCGACGTTAATTTGATCGTGGACCCGTGAGGGGTCGTTGCTTTCCAAGGTATCCAGCAATGCCTTGCTGAGCGGGCCACGAGGCTTCGGAAGTGTGCGCATCATGTTCCTTCTGTGGTCGATCAGGCGGCTCCGACGCGATCCACTTGAAGTGGCTTCGGGTCACGGAGCGCCTGTTCCTGGTGGGCGAAGGTTCGGTTGAAATCCGGTCCCTGAACTGCTGTCGGCGTGGAAGAAGGTGGCATCCCGGAATCATGGATTAACCGATCAAGGACGATTCCGGAGGCGTCCATTGAGGCGAAACCACATCCTTTCACGCCGTCTACTGAACGGTGAAATACGGTCGGCCGGCTGTCCGATCCGGTGACGTCAGACATCGGGGCGGCCAGACGTCGGCGAAACTGCGCGGCCAATGGTTTCCGCGGCAATATGCATTTATCTTTACACGGGCCATGACCGGCGGCAATGCTGAGAATGGCCCGTCGGAAGCAACGGGCGCAGCAAAGCCAGTTCCGTTGGGAAATGATCTAGGGGAGGAGTGCAGAGGCTGTTGAACCAAATCCGACTGCGCGTAGGGGGTGCCATTCGCTCGAACTCGGATGGGTTGAACCAATCCGGCATTGCCCGTCAGGCCTCCATGACCCAGGACGCCTTGAGCCGCTCCTTGAGCGGACAACGAAATTTCAGCGCCGGGGAACTGGCGGTGTTGGCCAAGATCCTGGGCATCTCTCTGCAATGGCTGGTCACGGGGGACCCAAGTGTCGACGCGCACGAAGCGGATGGGCAACTTGTCACGGAACAGCGGCCGGACCGGGTGGCCGAGACCGTTGCCTTTCCGGCCGGCGCATATCGGGAAGTCGGATTGGCCACGCAATCGGTTCCGGCGGCCAATTCCTGGGCCTCGCCCGAGGAGGTCGCCGGTGAGGTGGCTGCCCGGCTTACCGAGGGTTCTTCGCTCCCTTTCATCCACGATCTACCCGCTGCCATCGAGAACACCTTTGGCATCGGGGTCCTTGTGGCGGCCGGGGGCCCGGACTTTGACGCCCGTGCCGTGGTCACAAGCAAGGCGACCTACGTGGTTGTGCGCGTTACCGGCGCGTGGTACCAGGCAAACCTGGTCCTTGCCCGCGAGCTGGGTGTACTGGTAGGCGGTAGACAGCCAGCTATCGGACGACGGGGAAGGGTGCAGGACTGCTGGAATAACGACGTCGCGCTTGAGCTGCTCCTGCCCGCCGAGACTCTGCGTTCGATCGACTGGAACAAGCAAACGCCGAGGGAGCTGGCGAATTTCCTGTGGGAAGCTGGGGTCTCGGCCAAGGCCCTGGCCCAGCGACTGGATGCCTTGGGCATCCTGCTTGGGCCCGCCTTGGTGCATGCCGACGAGGGAACCTTGCAATTGCTGGTCTGGCAGAACCCCGACTGCCGCAGTCATCATCGGGCCCGTGCCTATCGTGCGCCGCGGATTCCCCACGATCTGTTGAACGCACACCTCAAGGGCATGAGGGAGGGCCGCGTGGATGGGACGTCCCTGGCCTGGATGCTGGATACGCCACTCTCGGAACTTTCGGAATCCAGCGTTTCGATGGCGGCTGGGAATGCCGCATGGCCCCTGTCGGGCATTAGGTGAGGAGCCGACCCCACGTGGAGTCGGCTCCTGCGCCATGTTCCGTGCCATCGAGCGGGATGGAATCTCGCTGCTCGCCGGCGGACTACCCGCGGTTGATGTCCTTGGTCTTATCCTTAGGGCGTTCGGCCGCCTGCTTTGCGTCCGCCACGGCCTGGTCTTTCAGGCCTTCGGCCTGCAGGCTTTCGTTGTCGGTTGCATCACCGGTCTTTTCCTTGACCTTCCCGGTGGCTTCCTTGGCCTGGTTGCTGATCTTGTCTCCGAGTCCCATGGTGGGTTATCTCCTTGGTGTGTGTACACATTCGTGGCGGTCTTGGTACTTGCGTCGCCATGGCATTGGCCGGTGCGGCCTTGCCGGGCTACGGCGTGCCGTGCCTGCGATTTCATTGGTGTGGGGCCTTGCACCTCCTTTCCTGTTTGCGCGGCCAACGCATGGGCTCTCCGACACGCGCTACCGCTGGCGGTAGGTCGCTTCGCTGTCCCGATCGATGCGCCGGTGATGATGCATCCCCGCTTGTCCGCCCAGAACCGCCCCGACCAGGGGGACGACAACGGCGCTGGCCAGGACGAGCCAGCCAAGTGCCCCCATGCTCCCGTCGAACGGGACCATAGGGCTGCGATTGAGCCGGGCCCACGCCTCGAAATCGACATCGGCGATGGCCGACAATCCGGCCACGACGAGCGCGGCGACAATGGCCCAGACCCAGACGGCCACGCCTTGGCGGATGCCGTTGAAGCGTGCCATCCGGCCGGCAACGTAGCCGCCGCAGAAGTAGGCCAGCAGTAGTACCAGGAACAAGACGACGGCGGAGTTCCAGTCCCCGGCGCCGAATGCGGTAAGCAAGGCGGTGAGCAGCACGCTGATCCCCATCGCGGTCACCCAGCCAAAGAAGGCGCTGCCAATCTTCAGGCCGCCGAACTGTCCGCTCTCGCGTCACAGCCGTTCATGCGCGCGGTGGCTGGAGGTACTTGATCCTGATCCCGTGGATTCCATCGAACGACCTCATTTCACTATCGAAAACGGGCAATGGCGTGTTGGGGCACTTAATCGACGCGGCATGCAACAAGCCACGTTTTAGGGGTCCATGCGGTTCACTGTCCCGGGTTCGCGGGTCTCGGGCCCGTCCTCGGTCGCCACACGGCTCCCTTCGGACAGCTGTTCGTTCGCGTGCGTGGACCGCGCACCTTCCCCCTGCTCCTCGGCGTCCTGCGCCTCGTGGCGGATGCCGGAAGCCTCTTGGCGGCCAATCGTCGCATCGCTGGCTTCCCCGGAGACTGCGGCGTCGGCCTCGACCGCGCTCACGACGTATTTCCGGATGCGCGGGCGCGTTGTCCCGCCTCCGGGTCCGCGCATATGCTCCTCGGAGGCAAGTGGGGAGCCGTGGACAAGTCCGACCGGCTCGCCGGCTTCCCGTTCCCTTGGCACCGGGGGTTCCTGGCTGATCTCGTCTGTTCCGAATCCGGCCTGTGAGTAGTAGTCGTAGAGTTGGTCCTCTTCCTCGGGACTGAGGTGACCCAGGGGGTCTATGTTCGGTGCGTCCTTGACCACGTGCTTGGTGAATTTCACGTAAAGCTGCCCGTCGGAAATCTCCGCATCGGAGAGCGGCACGAAATTCTCCTGCGTGCCAAACAGTCCCGTGTGCACCGTGGCAAAGTGGGGCAGATTGGTTCCGTCGTCAAGATAGATCTGACCGAGTGTGCCAATCTTTTCTCCGTCGGAGCCAAACACGGTGGTCTTGGTTTCCAATAGTGGTTGGAGGTCTTCGTTGTGCAACATGGTATTTTCCTTTCCGGGGGCGAGGCTAAACAACTTCCTTGCGATAGGGGCGGCAGAAAGATAGTCCGATCTGCCCCGCCGGCAGCGTCGGCCGCGACGTACACGGTGCAAAACCTAGCCAAGGCACTGAACGCGCACGCTCTTCGCGATTTGCCGCATCTTGTCGAGACATCATCCGCCTCTCGCCGTTGGCAAAAGCACTACTTGGCAATCGGGCGCGGCGCGGGAATTACGCCTCGCCCATGTCGCAAGCCAATCACCGCCACCGTCCCAGTTCAAGGAACTGTCACGTGGTCCGATGGCGAGCGGGAAATGAGGGTCGTGCGCATCGAGAAAATCCCAAGAAGGGTGCCGGCGAGCGGGCTTGGCTGCTTTAGCCCGGGTCGCGCGGGCCGTAATCCATCCCCGGATGGCATCCATCGAGCAATGTCTCCCCGGGGTTTTGCCGGATCAAGGTCGGCAATGCGAGTTGCCGTGAATGGGCAGGGCATCCACCTCCAGCAAAGCACCGCATGCGCGGTCATTCAAGGGGCCGGTGCCGGATATGCAAAATGCCCGGCTCCCCGTCGAAGGGGGAGCCGGGCATTGAGGCGTTCAGGGACTAGACGAGGCCGAGGACCTTGTCGGTCTCGGCACGGACCTCGGCGTAGAGCGAGGCGTTCTCGTTGAGCTTCACGCCGTAGGACGGGATGATTTCCTTGAGCTTGGACTCCCAGCCGGCGAACTGCTTCGGGAAGCAACGGCCCAGCAGGCCGATCATGATCGGGGTCGCGGTCGAGGCTCCCGGGGAGGCGCCGAGCAGGCCGGAGATGGTGCCGTCGGCGGAGGTGATGACCTCGGTTCCGAACTGCAGCACGCCGCCCTTCTTGGCATCCTTCTTGATGACCTGGACGCGCTGTCCGGCGGTGATCAATTCCCACTTCTCGCCGGTGGCCTCGGGCAGGTATTCACGCAGCGCGTCGTCCTTCTTGGAGCGCGACTTGAGCACTTCCTTGATCAGGTACATGGTGAGATCCAGGTTGTCCTTGCCCACTGCAAGCATCGGCAGGATGTTGTGCGCGCGGATCGAGGCCGGAAGGTCCAGCAGCGAGGAGGTCTTCAGGAAGTTGGTGGAGAAGCCGGCGTAGGGGCCGAACATCAGCGAGCGCTTGCCGTCGACGAAGCGGGTGTCCAGGTGCGGCACGCTCATGGGCGGGGCGCCGACCGAGGCCTGGCCGTAGACCTTGGCGTGGTGCTGGTCGATGATCGCATCGTCGGTGCAGCGCAGGAACTGGCCGGAAACCGGGAAGCCGCCGAAGCCCTTGATCTCGTCGATGCCTGCCTTCTGCAGCAGGCCCAGGGCGCCGCCGCCTGCGCCCACGAAGACGAACTTGGCCTTCACGTTGCGCTTGGCCTTGGTGGCGTTCTCGCGCACGGCGATGTCCCAGCCGGTGCCGTCGCGCTTGATGCCGGTGACGCGGTGGCCGTAGTTGACCTCGGCGCCGTTGGCGGCAAGGGTCTCGGTCATCTGGCGGGTGAGCGAACCGAAGTCCACGTCGGTGCCGGAGACGACACGGGAGGCTGCGACGCGCTGGGATCCGTTGCGGCCGTTGGCCACCAGCGGTGCCCAGGACTTGATGGTGTCAAGGTCCTCGGTGTGCTCGATCTCGTTGAACAGCGTGTGGGGCTTCAGCGCCTCATAGCGGGTCTTGAGGTAATCGGCGTTGGAATCTCCGATGACGAAGCTCATGTGCGGCAACGGGTTGATGAAGCTCTCCGGATCGCCGACCTGCTTGTTCTTCACCAGGTGGGAGAGGAACTGGCGGGATACCTGGAACTGCTCGTTGATGCCGATGGCCTTGGCCGGGTTGACGCTGCCGTCGGGGCCGGCCGCGGTGTAGTTCAGTTCGCAGAGGGCCGAGTGGCCGGTTCCTGCGTTGTTCCAGGGCGAGGAGGACTCGAGGCCGGCCTGGTCCAGGTTCTCGAAAAGGCCAATGCTCCACCCCGGCTCCAGCTGCTTGATCATGGTTCCGAGCGTGGCGCTCATGACACCGGCGCCGATGAGAACGACGTCGAAAGACTGATTGGTGGATTCAGAAGGCACGGGGGTTCTCCATTGAAAGTTCGTCTTGACTCTAGGCAAGACTAGCGCCATGCGGGGGTGTCCAAGAAATTGGTCCCTTGACAGCGAGCGGATTAAGTGGTCATCCTCACATCGGTGAAGACTTCGTCCAATACCGGGGACGAGGGGTAGTTCTTGACGGAGTCATTGAAGGCCAACGCGGAGATGGGAAAGGCCAGCGGAAGTGCCGGCAGGTCCCTGGCCAGGGTGTTGGAAAGATCCTGGTAGGCGGTGGTGCGCTGCTCGCCCGGTGGCATGGAGCGCGCCAGCAGCACCTGCGCGGAAAGGATCGGCGAGTCATAGCCGAATTGCCGGTTGTTCGAGGCAAAGAGGGCGCCCATGAAGTCATCCGGGTCCCGGTAGCCGCCGTTGAACCCCAGCAGGTGCAGTCCTGGGATGTCCCCGGAGCGGACCTTGGCCACATAGCCGTCGTTCCAGTCCATGGGCACCGGGGCGAGCGTGATGCCGACCAGGGCCAGCTGCCTCGAGAGCTCTGCATAGATGAGCTCGGGCAGCGGCAGGTAGGCCCGGGAGATGTTCAGGGGGTAGAGGAACGGGATGGGGGTTCCGTCGTAGCCGCAGGATTCGAGCAGGTCCTTGGCGCGGCCGGAGTCCGGTCCGTAGTAGGTGTCCGAGGTCTTGACGCCCAGCGAGGCGGGCAGGAATCCGCGGGCCTCCTTGGTGCCGGAGATGTAGAACTGCTCAATGATCTTTTGACGATCGATCCCGTGGGCGATGGCCCGGCGGAATTCGTCCTTGGCCAGCCACTTGTTCTTCTGGTTCATGCCCAGGTAGCTCACGGAGTACGGGTCGCGCTGCACGATCAGCTTGCCTTCGCGCACCAATTCGCGCAGTCCCGTCACCGCGACCAAGTCGAAGCCGTCGATTTCCCCGCGGTCCAGGGCGCCCAGGCGCCCCGACGGGGTGCGGATTTCGCGGAAGACCACCAGGGTCGGCGCGGTGTCGTTGGCCATTACGGAGGCGGCGTCCCAGTACTCGGGGAAGCTGCGCAGGGTGACGGCCCCGTCCTTCCAGGAGACGAACTTGAATGGGCCGGTGCCCACTGGCTGGGAGGACAGGTAGGATATCTGGCCGTTCGTGGTCGCGGGGGTGGCCAGCGCCTTGGGCGAGGCCATGGCCAGGCCCGGCAGCGTCAGGGCCTCGATAAGTCCGGCAATGGGCTGGCGCAACGTCAGCACCACGGTGTGGGTGTCGGCTGCCTTGATGGATCCGAAGTAGCTGGCGGTGCCGCCGACCGCGGCACCCACGAAGGGGTTTGCCTTGAGCTGTTCGCGGAGCGATGCCAGCAGCGCCACCTCGGCGGCGTGCTCGACCAGCTTTTGCGGGTCAACGGATTCGTTCCCGTCGCTGTCCGTGGTGGGTGTGGGATCGGGGATGGACTTGGGCAGCACGGGGAGCTGCCCGTTGTGCCGGAAGACCTGGGTGAATCCCTGGTCGGAGTTGGCGCGCACATCGGCCGGCAACGAAATCCAGTGTTCGAAGTTGGTGACCACGGCCTGGGCATCGAAGTCGGTGCCGTCGTGGAACTTGGCCCCGCGGCGCAG
The DNA here is from genome assembly GCF_046714615.1 of Paeniglutamicibacter sp. Taxonomy (NCBI): domain Bacteria; kingdom Bacillati; phylum Actinomycetota; class Actinomycetes; order Micrococcales; family Micrococcaceae; genus Paeniglutamicibacter; species Paeniglutamicibacter sp. The sequence continues at coordinate 12,041 of NZ_JBKKAP010000186.1, read as the reverse complement.
GATGAAGGTGTACTGCAGCCGGTCCGGGCTCACGATCCAGTCGGTGGCCAGCAGCGGGATCGGTGCCCCGGTTTCGCGGTCCACCCCGATGAGGCCCTCATAGATCTGGCGGGTGATGCGGAAGGTTTCGTTGTCACCGGAGATGGCGGGGTCAAGGGTCGCCGGGTCCGCGGCGGAACCAAAGTAAAAGCTGCGGATCACCGGCTCTGCGCTGGCCGTGGGGCTGGAGGGTGCAGGGGTGTCCTTGGGAACGCATCCGGTCAGCGCCAGGGCCATGAGCCCCATGCCGCCGGCCAGGAAGGCGCGGCGCGTGGCCCTGGGTGATTCCGGGCTGTGCGGCTGGCTAGGCACCAATGACTCCTCGTCAGTGTGTTGGGCTCCAGGTCGTGGCGGGCCGCTGCTCAATGTTAAAGCGCAGGGCCCCCGGAAGCATCCGGGGGCCCTGCGTGATGCCGTAGGTATCCAAGAATACGTTTGGCGTTTGTGTGCGAGCGGGGGGACTTGAACCCCCACGTCCGAAGACACTGGAACCTAAATCCAGCGCGTCTACCAATTCCGCCACGCTCGCAAGGCAGCGAACCGCTTTCGAAGTTCGGCAGAAATCAGTCTAGCGGAGAATTTTGGCCCGATTTGTGGCTTTTGGGCTGAGGGCGAAACTTTATTTTGGATCGAGACCCAAATCACGACGCAATTTTGCGACGTGTCCGGTGGCCCTCACGTTGTACTGCGCCATTTCAACGATTCCGTTCTCGTCCACCACGACGGTGGAGCGGATCAGGCCCTCGTAGGTGCGGCCGTAATTCTTCTTTTCACCCCAGGCCCCGTAGGCCTCGGCCACGGCGTGGTCCTCGTCTGCCAGCAGCGGGAAGGTCAGCTCTTCCTTGGCGGTGAACTTGGCCAACTTGGCCGGCGCGTCTGGGGAGAGGCCCACGACCTGGTAGCCGGCTGCCGCCAGCGATTCCAGGGAGTCGCGGAAGTCGCAGGCCTGCTTGGTGCAGCCCGGGGTGGAGGCCGCCGGGTAGAAGTACACGATGGTCTTCTTCCCGCGCAGCGAGGCGAGGGAAAGCTCCTGGCCGCGGGCGTCGGTGAGGGTGAAGTCCGGGGCGGTGTCTCCGGCGGACAAGCGGACTGCCTCGGTCGTGGCGTTCTGGCTCATAGGTGCTCCCTGATGATGGGGGATTCTCGGGCGGCATTGGCATGCCCCGACGAATCGGATCTGGATGGGTTCTACCCATGAGCCTATCGAAAATGTTGCCAGACGATATTGCCGCGGGAGTGAGTCAGCCCATGGGGATGAAGCGGCTTGGGAGTTTGTAGGTGATGCGCCGGCATTCCAGCCGGGGCGATTCATCACGGGTCCAGCTGGTCACGAAGTCCGCGCAGTGCGCACCAATATCGTCAAGCAGGTCCTGAACAACCACGCACCCAACGATCCGGGCGGTGCCGCCGAGCAAATGCGTGTGCTGGGTGCTGCACGCTGTGCCGGGGCACGGGCCGAGGTGCTGGTCCGCATTGCCGGGCTCGACCCGGTGCTGGTCAAGCGCGCCATGGGCATCTCCTGCCAGGGCATCATCGTGCCCAACGTCAATACGGCCGAGTATGCACGGCTCGCGGTCAGGGTGATGCCCTTCCGGGGTGGGGAGAATGGCGACACGCGAGGGGTCGCCTCTGGTGCGAGGTGGAGGGTTGGGGCTGCATCCGGAATGCGTCACCGGGGCCAGTGCCCAGGCGTGCACGATTGTCCAGATCGAGTCGGCCGAGGCGCTAGCGCGAATTTCCGGGCTATTTGGTTTCGCTCGCTTTCTCGGGAAGAAATCCGCATGATTTCGGTCCTATTCTAGGTCTCCAGGTTGACGAAGACCGTATGAGCCAAAAGCCATGGTGGAGGCAAAGTTCCACCCAAATGGTAGGGCGCATTGGAGTCAGAAAGGGGATCAGTGCTCCACCTGATAGATGGAAGACTGCCAGTGCCCACTTGTTCCACGATCTTGGTTCACATGATCCCGAACCTGCCCGGGAGACACCAAAAACGAGTTAGGTCATTTACCTTCGTCGATGGAAAAGCCGGATCGACTAGGCATAACGCGAGACTCGGATCACCTGGCCGGGAAGCTCCCTTTCGGTCGCTCGCGGACGGGCCCGCCTGTTCACGACCGGCCCCGGCCTATGCTGTGAGTATGTCCATGGAGAGCGTTTGGGCCGGGGTGAAGCGACTCGTGCCCGGGTTAGGGGTCGCGGCGGCGTACGACCGCCGCTGGCTCTGGGCCGACCTGCGCGCGGGCGTGGTCCTCACAGCTGTCCTCATCCCCGTGGGCATGGGGTACGCGCAGGCCTCCGGCCTGCCTGCCCACACCGGTCTCTACGCCACGATCGTCCCGCTGCTGGTATACGCGTTCGTCGGTCCGTCGCGGATTCTCGTGCTCGGCCCCGATTCGGCACTCGCCCCGATCCTCCTGGCCGCGATCGTGCCGCTGGCGGCCGGTGACGAACAACGGGCAATCGCCCTCGCCGGACTGCTGGCGGTCATGGTCGGGGTGCTGCTCGCATTCGGGGGCGTACTGCGGCTCGGTTTTGTCACGGATCTGCTGTCAGTTCCGATCCGCACCGGGTACCTCAATGCCCTTGCGCTCGTCGTGATGGTTTCCCAGCTGCCCGCACTGCTTGGCGTCGACGTCGACGCCGATGGACCACTGGGCCAGGTCGCCGGGGTCGCGGCCGGGTTGGCCGGGGGAGAATTGGTGCCCATGGCGGCCAGCTTGGGGTTGGGCTCCCTCGCGGTGATCCTGGTCTTCCGTTGCGTGCCCCGTCGACGGTGGCCGGGCGCGAAGGTGACCGGAATCATCGTCGCCGTGGCGGCCGCCGTCGTCGTGACCGTGGTGTGGCAACTTCAGGACGAGGTGCCCGTCGTCGGGTCCATGCCGCGTGGACTCCCGGCGCCCGCCCTCGGCGGACTGACGTGGTCCGACATCGGCATCCTTGCCGGACCGGCAGCGGCGGTGGCGCTGATCGCATTCGCGGACACGATCACGATTTCACGTGCCTTGTCCGCCCGGCGGGGCGAAGCCGTGGGCGGCAACCAGGAAATGGCAGGCTTGGGAATTGCGAACATCGCCGGAGGCCTGCTCGGTGGGTTCCCGGTGTCCGCCTCGGGATCCCGTACCCCAGTGGCCGAGCAGGCCGGGTCGAAGACCCAACTGACCGGAATCGTCGGCGCGGCCATGATCGTGGTGTTTATGCTGGGGGCTCCCGGGGCCACCGAGTTTCTTCCCGAGGCTGTGCTGGCCGCCGTCGTCATCACCTCGGCGCTCGGCTTCCTGGACGTTGGGCACTACGTACGGCTGTGGCAGATGGACCGCACCGATGCGGTGCTGGCCACGGCAGCCTTTCTCGGGGTCTTCTTCGTGGGGGTGCTGGAGGGCATCGGGTTGGCGATCGGGCTCGCCTTCGTGGCCTTTGTGGTGCGGGCCTGGCGGCCGTACCGCACCGAACTGGGGCTGATGCTCGGACGGCGCGGATATCACGACCGGCGCCGCCATCCCGACGCCGAACGGGTGCCGGGGATCCTGATCCTCCGCTTCGACGCACCTCTGTTCTTCGTCAACGGCGGGCTATTCAACCAGTGGGTCCGCCAGGCGGTTCAGCGGGCCGTCCGTGAGAACCGGGGGAGCGGTCGAGAGCCGCTGGGGACGCTGGTGTTGGCCTCGGAGCCGATCACGGATCTGGACACCACTGCCGCCGAGGAGCTCGTCGATCTGGACGACTGGCTGGCTTCGCGCGGGATCACGCTGGTGTTCGCCGAACTCAAGGGACCGGTAAAGGACACGCTCGAGCGCTACGGGTTGAATGGCCGGTTCACGGACGAGCGTTTCGCGCCGACGGTGGGTGCCGCGGTGGATGCCATCACCGGCGAGTTGCGAAAGGACATCGAAGACACCCCGACCGTCTAATCGCGGAGCGAGGTGGGTTTCGCGCGCGTGCGGCGTCCGACCCCAGCATCAGCGATTGATAAGAACCAATCACTTATGCTAGCGTCATTTTCATGTCCAAGAGCAAACGATCCAATGACTCCGCGGGATTTGCCCTGCCGGAGGAGCTCGTCGCCCGACGCGTGGCATTTGCCGCGTCAGGGGCCGCCGGCACCCATGAGGACCAGAAGGCGCGGAGCCACCGCACCGGGGCGACCAACAGGATTGGCTCGCGATCCGCGCGCACCCGTGCAGCAATCCGCAATGACGGTTCGTAGTCCGCGGGAGGAGCCGGCCGAACTTGAATCTGCCCAAGCGGCGGCTTGGCGTTTCAGCACTAGCCTGAGCACCCGATGCTTCCTGGCGCGATCCCGGGCTCGAAGTGGGCAGCTTCGCGGGACGAAGCCGGTTCCTGGTCGTTCTCCCCGGTGCCGCCGAGCAGGCTGCGGGTCAATGTCGCGGCATCCGACATGAGTTCGATTGCGGCCGCCATCATGTGCGAATCGCCGGGTTCCTGTCCGGCGATGGCCGCAAGCAGGATGGCGCGTCGTGTCATCTCCTTGGCGAAGGAAGCGGTAGTGCCCTCGATCAGCTCCGCCACGCGGTTGACTGTCTCGGGCGAGGGGTTGAGCTTGTGCCCATAGAGTTCCAGCAGCGCCCTCCTGGCGCCCGCATCCGGGCGCGGTATGCCCACTGCGAGGTCGACGCGTCCGGGGCGCTGGACCAGGGCCGCCTCGAGCAGTTCCAGCCGGTTGGTCGTGAGCAGGAATGCCACGTCCGCGTCGGTGTCCAGTCCGTCCATGGCATCAAGCACTTCAAAGAGCAGTGGCTGTGGCCCGTGCCCGAAGCTCCTGTCCTCGGCGACGAGGTCGCAGTCCTCGAGCACCACGATGGCAGGCTGCAGCGCGCGCGCCATTCGTGCTGCCTCGCTGACGTAGGCAAGGGTGTTGCACGCGAGCAGGATGACGGTGTGCCCGGCGGCGGCCGCGGCCAGGTAGCGCACCGTATGAGTCTTGCCGGTGCCGGGAGGGCCGTAGAGCAGCACCCCGCGCTTCAGGTGCGCGCCGTGTGCCAGGAGCTTCTCCCGGTGTTCACCGACTCCGAGAACCTGGGCCTCGATCCGGTCAAGGGTGCCTGAGGGCAGCACCACGTCGCCCGCCGCCACGGAGATGCGGCGGTGGAAGGTGATGCCCGCGGCCGAGGAGGAATAGTCGCTGGCGGTGAACGAAATGACGTGGCCGCGAAAGATGCTGTTCTCACGCAGGCTCGTCTTGAAATGCTTGAGGAAGGCATCCACGGCCTCAGGGCTGGTGCCAAGTACGTCCAAGGGGCGCGCTCGCGGCCATACTGGGGATTGGCCTGCCGCAAGAGCACTGCCAGGGGAGTGTCGCCGCGGGTGAAGAGGAAGAGTCCGAAGGAAACTATTCGCCGCTCCTCGTCGGGCCCCACCGATACTGTTTCGTAGTCGGGTTCGCCCAGCCGGCCCGCTTGCACTCCGTGGCTTGCCACGAGGTCGGACAGGTCCATGTGGTGGCGTTGTTGTCCGGCCAGGCCGTGGATCCGTGCGCCGGGGTCAGACACGACCAGCTCGTTCAGGATCCCCGAGGCGTCGGCCATTCGGTTTGCGGGAAAAGACTCAACCACCACGGGGAGTCGGCCGGGCTCCGTGCCAAGATGCGCCGTGACAACGGGCAGCAGCGGGGTGCCTCCGGTGATTTCGGAAGCCTCGCTTGCAAGACGCGTGAGGTTGGAAAAGTTCCGCAGGAAGGAAGCCAACTGTTCGTCCATGAACGGAGCCTATCGGCGGGCTCCGTCGCGCCGAGGCCCGGGGAAAAAACGAAAGACCCGATCTGTCGAAACAGATCGGGTCTTTCTCACTGTGCACCCCTCGGGACTTGAACCCGAAACCTACTGATTAAGAGTCAGTTGCTCTGCCAATTGAGCTAGAGGTGCTTAGCCGCTTCGGTCAGCGCCCCATGCGGAGCCCGTCCTTGCGACGCAGATAATCATAACCAGAAAGTGGCCTAGAAATAAAATCAGCCGCGAGTAGGGTGGTTGCACTCAAACTTCCCCGGAACCACGGTGTTTTCGGAACGCCTTTAGTGAATTTTGGCTGGGTTTCTGGATGATTTAGCCAGAAATTGATTTGTGATGGTGCGCACAGTTGGTGCCGGCGAGCTTCTGGTCCAGATTCTTGATGTCGGAGAAAGGTGTTCGTGGCGCCCCAGCGGTCCCGGGTGGAGGGGGTGTTGCCCTGTCGACGAGCAGGCATCCGGTAGCCGCGGATCACCACCAACCAAGCGCATCCCCGGCCATTGCCACTGAAATTCCTGCGGTCGAGCGCCGTATTGATTGGCGGCAGCCGCATTGTCGTCCGGATGAGGCGGCGCTGAAAATCTCTGCGTGCCCATGCTCCCGGGGGAGCCGGTGCGGTGGCCTCGCGCTGCGGGTGAACCGAGGGACACGCGCCCGCTGGAGACATGCATGACCAACAGGGTTCGAGACCCTTGCCGTGGCCACCTGGCGCATTGGAAGTCGGGCCCGCCTACTTTCCGCCACGGCGTGCCTAACGGGCGTGGACGAAGTGGAATCTTGGGCGCACGGGGTCGGATGGGAGAATCCGGTGGGAAACGTTGGAGGGCCACCGCAATTGGGCTGAATTGCCTGGTTCCGGGTTTGGCGGTTCTTCTGGTAATGCATAAAGTCCGGTTCGCTTTCGCTAACCGGACTTTCTTGGTGGTTGGTGCACCCCTCGGGACTTGAACCCGAAACCTACTGATTAAGAGTCAGTTGCTCTGCCAATTGAGCTAGAGGTGCGGCTGTTGTTTCGCTCGGAGTTCGTGGCTCCTGCGCTCTGCAACGACAAGAAACTCTACCAGCTTGCGGGCCGATTGCAAACCGAATCGGCCCTTTGGGATTGAGGTCACAAATATTGCCTTGAGTTGGGTCGTTGGGTTCCCCGGAGGTCGTGGCACACGCGCGTCATATGCGGGCGTCTTTTATGACGCGGGGCGTTTTGCCCTTGGGGCGGCGTGTCGGGCCGACCTACGCTGATGCATATGAAGCCGATTCGCGTTGTGTCCTTTCCCAGTACCGAACTACTTGAGGCAGTGGGTCCGCTGCCCAAAGGACTCAAGGCAGGTGTCTGGGACATCTCCGGGGAACCGGTCGGTGTGGAACTTGATGAGATTGACGTGGCCATCTTTCCGTACATGGCCAACATCTCGATGCTGAAGGGCATCGGGCGCGCCCGGAACCTCAAGCTGGCCCAGACGCAGACCACCGGATTCGATGGAGTGCACGACTTGTTGGGTCCCGACGTCGCGGTTGCCACCGCCGCAGGCGTCCATGCCGCGGCCACCGCCGAGCTGGCCGTGGGATTGGCCATCGCCTCACTGCGCGGCATTGGCGAGTCTGTGCGCGACCAGGCGACAAGCCACTGGAATCCCCGGCGCTGGCCGGGCCTGGCCGACCGCAGGGTCGCCATCGTGGGCGTGGGTGGCATCGGGGAGGAAATCCGCAAGCGACTGGAGCCCTTCGAGGTCGAAATGAGCCGTTTCGGCACCCGCGCCCGCACCGACGAGCACGGCGAGATCCTGGCGATCGGCGACCTGCTGTGCCATGCCAAGGATATTGAGGTGTTGATCCTGATCGTGCCGCACAACACGAGCACCCACCACCTGGTTGACGCCGAGCTGCTGGCAGCCCTGCCGGATGATGCGGTGGTCGTGAACGTGGCCCGCGGCCCGGTTGTCGACACCGACGCGCTCGTTGCGGAATTGAGGACGGGCCGGCTGCGCTGCGCCTCGGACGTTTATGATCCCGAGCCGCTGCCGGCTGACCACCCGATTTGGGCATTGCCCAATGCGCTGATCGTTCCGCACAATGGCGGGAACACAGAGGCCTTCCTTCCGCGCATGACTGCACTTCTGAAGCGCCAGCTCGTCGCATGGGCCAACGGAACCGAGCCGGAGAACCTGGTCCTGAAGTCGTAGTGAAGGACGGCCCTCGCCATCGAGGGTGATCGCCCGGACCTGTTGAGCCGCCCGGGGGCGGCAGTATGCCGCTCGTGGAGGTGGTGCGGCCCACGGGGGACCGCACCACCTCCACGAGCCGCCGTGCCTACTCGACCGAAATCAACTTGACCAGTTCGCCTACCCGTTCCTCGGGGTAGTTCTTGGCGATGTCGGCCTGGCTGAGCATCCCCACCAGCTGGTGGCCTTCAATCACCGGAAGCCTCCTGACTTGGTGCTCCTCCATGATCTTGATCGCCTCTTCGATGCTGTCGTCGGCGCCGATGGTGAAAGGCTTTCCCTCGCCCAGTTCCCCGGCGCGCGTGGTGCGCGGATCCCCGCCCTGGGCCACGCACTTGGTGACGATGTCCCGGTCCGAAATCATTCCCTTCAACCGCTTGTCCTCGCCGCAGATCGGCATCGATCCGATGTCGAACTGGAGCATCTTCCGTGCGGCCTCCTCCAATGTCTCGTTCTCGCCGATGCATTCGGGCGTACCCGTCATGATTTCGCGTGCTGTTGCCATTGTTCCTCCTGCGTTTCGATGTGATCCCATGGTTAGCAAGGGGCAACGGGCCGGTGTTTCGCGCCCGCCGCCGGCGATGGTTCGCGGTCGTTCGTCCGGTCAAATCCCTCCCGCGTCGCCGGTTCACCCCGGGACGCTCGGGCATCCGCGGGCCGGGCCCGCAAGGATGCCGAATCAGGTCGGGGACAACGGAACGCCAAGACGGCTTCCTTGGACGAATCGGTGCCTGCCGCACACCTTCGATACGAGGCCCCCGGGGGTGCCCGCGGCGGCCAAGCGTCAACAACCACCACGTTACGCACGGGCCGGCGGCACTGTCCAGAGATATGGACGCCGGAGCCCGCCCGGGCCGCCCGCGCCGCGTCCAACACTCCGAACGCTGGCAATCGGGCCACCGCAGCGGCACAGTGGAGGGAGCAACGGGAAAGGAAACCGCCATGGCTTCTCACGCAAGGGAACAGTTCCTCTCCGTCGAGGGCCGGGAGCTGAGGGTCAGCAACCTGGACAAGGTGCTCTACCCGCAGACCGGCACCACGAAGGGCGATGCGATCGAGTACCTCACCGACGTGGCCAAGGTCCTGCTGCCCCTTGCCCGCTGGCGGCCGGTGACGCGCAAGCGCTGGGTCGACGGGGTGGGCAGCGAAGAAAAGCCGGGAAAGGCGTTCTTCCGCAAGGACCTGGAGGATTCGGCCCCGGACTGGATCCCCCGGGCGCGGATCACGCACCAGGACCACGTGAACACGTATCCGCTGGCCAACGAGCCGGCCGTGCTCGCCTGGTTCGGGCAGCTGGCGGCCCTGGAGATCCATGTGCCGCAATGGCGCTTCAATGCGGACCTGGTGCCGGAAAACCCCGATCGGATGGTGTTGGACCTGGATCCCGGGCCAGGGGCGGGGCTGGGAAAGTGCGCCGAGGTGGCGAACCTGTGCCGCGAGCTGCTGGATGACATGGACCTTAAGTCCTATCCGGTGACTTCCGGATCCAAGGGCATCCATCTCTATGCGCCGCTGGACGGCAGCCAAACCTCCGACGAGGTCGTTGCGGTGGCCAGGGAACTGGCGACCCGGCTGCAGGGCGAACACCCGCAGCTGGTCGTCTCGGACATGAAGAAGTCCCTGCGCGAAGGAAAGGTGCTGCTGGACTGGAGCCAGAACCACGCCTCCAAGACCACCGTTTGCCCCTACTCGTTGCGGGGTCGCATCCTGCCCACGGTGGCCGCGCCGCGCACCTGGGAGGAAATGGGGGAGCAGGGGCTTCGCCAGCTCGACTTTCACGAGGTCCGGGCTCGGGTGGCGGATTCGATGGACCCCATCGCGCCCCTGGGCAGGAATGCTCCGGAGCACCGTGACGGGACGTCCGAATAGCGGCCGCGGGCACCCTTGGCCAGAAACCTGAACAGCTTTCGCGGAGGAGAGGGACCGGGTGGGCCTCCCATGCGAAGGGCCCCGGATGCCAACATCCCTCACGCGGGCGAGAAGGCATCCAGGGCCCGTCGAGGTGCGACGGCGCGGCTATGCGCCGAGGTCGGGATCCACCGGCTTGTGCTGTTCGGGGTCGTGCGGTTTGACTGCACCCAAATCGCGGGCGTGGGGCCCGGCAGCGCGGCGAAGCACGATCAGGGCCACCAGCACGATCACGGCCACGGTGCCCAGGACGGCCAATACGCGACCGCCGCCGGAATGCTTGCTTCCGGCTTTTCGCTGCGCCTTGCGCAGGGCGGCCTCCACTGCCTTCCGGGCCCGCTTCGCTGTCTTGCGGTTTCCGGTCACGGTGGCCACCACCTCCTCGTAGGCATGGGCCAGCCCCGCCGGGTCCATACGGTCCACGGCGTGGCGCACCGAGGCCTCCAGATGGCTGGGGTATTCCAGCTTCGCCTTCTCGGCCCAGTGCTTGAGTTGGGTCTGGATTGCCTTCATTTGCTTGTCGAGTTCATGCATCCTGGGATCCTCTCTGCTGTGACGACGTGGAAAGGTCCACGGCCACGTCTCATGCTATTTTTCCCCGTGGTCCAGGCGCTTGGCTGCGGCTCCGCCGCGGCTGCGCAACTGGATGATGCGAACCGCTGCGACGATGGCCACGACTACAGCCCCGCCCACGGCCGCCAGCAACATCGTCACTCCGAGGGCCATCTCGCCCTGGAGGCCGAGGAAGTACACGGTGGCCTGCGCCTGGTTCTGCATCATGAAGATCACCAACAGGATCAGCACCACGATGGCGACGATGGTGAACGCCCAGATCACCCCGGCACGGGTGGTGGCCCGTACGTTCTTGGGTATTGCAGTCCGGGTCGGTTTCGTGGAAGCGGGCTTTGGTTCGGAGGCTTTCCAAGGTTCTTCTACCATTTTGTTTCCCCGTTTCTTGGTGCGGCTCTGAGTCTTCGGCGCTGCGGGGCGGCGCCGTTGGCCAGGAAAATGGATCCCTGTGGCCAACATATGCTCATCGTTTCGAAGTGGCAAGGGGCTGCGCTCACTCGTCCCGCCGGGCGCTTGGTAGGCCGCGAAGTCGACGGGCAAAGTTGCTGGGAACCAGGATCAAGGGAAACGGGAAGGTTGGTCATTCGCCTTCCGTGGAGGTCTCTGCATGGGGGGTGCCCACGGGCTTGGACTCGGCGGAACCACGTTGGCGCAAGTAGATGGACAGGGCCACCATGCTGCCCACTGCCAAGAATTCGGATTGCCAGTTTTGGAGAGTCCGGTCCCAGAAGTCGGCGCTTATGACATACCCGATCCACCCGACCGGCGGTTGTCCGTGTCCGATCTGGTCGGCATTGAACACGACAGTCCCGGCGACCGATTGCAGCCACCACGAAAGCAGGAAAACAGTACCCATGACCAAGAGCAATGAATTGGAGTACAGGGTTCTCCGCCAGCCGGCGGCCTTCGCCCACTTCGGGGAATCTGGCTTGGCGAAGCGTCCCACAAGTTGCTTCTCGTCAGTGTCGGGGCCTTCGTCGCCGGGCTTCTTCGATTCCGGGGATCCCCGTTGGACAAACCAGATGGTGGCAAAGATGAAAAGGAAGAACTGCAGGTACTCGGATTGCCAGTTCTCGGCCACGTCGACCACGAAATTGCTTGAGGACACGAACTCCCAATAACCGATTGGCGTGGACCCGTGGGCAACCTGGTCGTCGTTGTACACCCCTAGCCCGGCGAAGGACTGTCCCACGAGCGCCCCGAGGAAGAGGACCGCGAAGCAGATGCTGAGGCCCTGGTTTCTGATTGCCTTGGACACTGCCGATCACCTCCCGGAAAAGCTGACGATGGTCATGAGTACCAGACCGCTGACTATCATTCCAAGCCACAAAGTAAATTGAGTCCGCATGACGCGAGCGTATGACCAATGGCGTTCAACGTAAAGGGCACTGCCATGCGTCACGGTGAACGCGGACCCGGGAGCTGACTCCGGTGTGAAGCTGCCGACAGGGCAGCGCCGGAGATCCGGTTTCCCGGACGAGCTGCTGTCGGTGTGCCGCCATGCGCCACGGGCACGCAACGGTTAAAGCGGAGGGTTGCCCCCGCCAAATCCGGGGGCACCAGC
>NZ_JBKKAP010000185.1:0-5104 GCF_046714615.1 Paeniglutamicibacter sp. | reverse complement strand
GCCAGTTCGGCGAGAAGGTCACCGAGGAAATGAAGAAGGACATGCTGGTGGGCATCGGCGAGAACGCCGGCGTCACCAACCTGGGCGACGGCTGGGCCGTGACGTTCAAGATCGAGTCCCACAACTCGCCGTCGTTCGTTGAGCCGTACCAGGGTGCCGCTACCGGCATCGGCGGCATTGTTCGTGACATCATTTCCATGGGCGCACGCCCTGTTGCCGTGATGGACCCGTTGCGCTTCGGCGCGATCGACCACCCTGACACCGCACGCGTGATCCACGGCGCCGTTGCCGGCATCGGCGGCTACGGCAACTCGCTGGGCCTGCCGAACATCGGCGGCGAAATGGTCTTTGACTCCGTCTACCAGGGCAACCCGCTGGTGAACGCGCTGGCAGTTGGCGTCATGCGCCACGAGGACATCCGCCTGGCCAACGCGTCGGGCAAGGGCAACAAGGTCGTGCTCTTCGGCGCACGCACCGGCGGCGACGGCATCGGTGGCGCCTCGATCCTCTCCTCGGAGTCCTTCGACGACACCAAGCCCTCCAAGCGCCCCGCGGTCCAGGTTGGCGACCCGTTCGCCGAGAAGGTACTCATCGAGTGCTGCCTGGAGCTCTTCAAGGGTTCCCTCGTTGAGGGCATCCAGGACCTTGGCGCCGCGGGCATCTCCTGCGCCACCTCGGAACTGGCCTCCAACGGCGACGGCGGCATGGAGGTCGAACTGACCTCCGTGCTGCTGCGCGATCCGACCCTGACCCCGGGCGAAATCCTGATGTCCGAGTCGCAGGAACGCATGATGGCCGTTGTCTCCCCGGAGAACATCGAAGCCTTCGAGGCGACCATGGACAAGTGGGCCGTGGAGTACTCCTGGCTCGGCGAGGTCACCGACACCGGCCGCTTGATCATCAAGTGGGACGGCGAAGTCATCGTCGACGTCGACCCGCGCACCGTGGCCCACGACGGCCCGCTCTACGACCGCCCGTATGCCCGCCCCGAGTGGCAGGATGCGCTGCAGGCCGACACCTTCAAGTCCTCGGAGGCCGGGGCGAACCTGCCCTCCACCGGCGATGAGCTGAAGGCCGCGCTCGTGGAGCTCATGGCGTCCCCGAACATGTGCGACAAGTCCTGGATCACCAACCAGTACGACCGCTACGTTGGCGGCAACACCGCGCTCGCAGCCCCGGATGATGCCGGCGTGATCCGCGTTGACGAGGAAACCGGCATGGGCGTGGCCCTGGCCACCGACGCCAACGGCCGCTACACCTTCCTGGATCCGTACCACGGCGCGCAGCTGGCCCTGGCAGAGGCCTACCGCAACGTCGCCACCTCCGGCGCCGTGCCGATGGCCGTCTCCGACTGCCTGAACTTCGGTTCCCCCGAGGACTCGGATGTCATGTGGCAGCTGGCAGAGGCCATTCGCGGTCTCTCGGATGCCTGCCTGGTGCTTGGTGTCCCGGTCACCGGCGGCAACGTCTCGCTGTACAACCAGACCGGGTCCACCCCGATCCACCCGACCCCGGTCGTGGCAATGCTGGGCAAGTTCGACGACGTCGAGCGCCGCACCCCCTCGGGTTGGCGCGCGGATGCCGACGGCCAGGCCCTGTACCTGCTGGGCACCACGTTCGACGAGCTGGACGGCTCGGAGTTCGCGAACATCCGTGGTCACCTCGGCGGCCTGCCGCCGAAGGTCGACCTTGCAGCGGAGAAGACCCTGGGTGCGATCCTGATCAACGCTTCGCGCGATGGCATGATCGATTCGGCCCACGACCTCTCCGAGGGCGGCCTTGGCGCCGCCTTGGGCGAGATGGCGCTGCGCTATGGCGTCGGCGCCCGCGTGGCACTGGATGACCTGTGCGAACGCGACGACGTGGATGCGTTCACCGCGCTATTCTCCGAGTCCCAGGCGCGCGCCGTTGTTGCGGTTCCGCGCTCGGAAGAGGTTCGCTTCAACGACATGGCCACGGCCCGCCGCTTCCCGGTGGTTCGCCTCGGTGTCGTTGACGCCGCGAGCACCTCGCTGGAGGTCCAGGGCCAGTTCGACCTGGACCTGGGCGAGCTGCGCGAGGCCCACGAGGCCACGCTGCCGAAGTACTTCGGCTAAGCACGTCTATCTACTGCGGGGCGTCGGGTTTTTCCCGGCGCCCCGCAGTAGTTTAATCAACAGGTGCCAATGGTTGGACGACAGGCGATTTCCGTGAACTTCCCCAAGGAGACCTGAGTGAAGCTTGTTCTATATATCATCTGGGCACTGTTTATGGTCGCTGCGTTGTGGGCCATGATCCACTCCGTCACGAAGACCCGGGCCCAGGAGCGGTTGATCGCCAGCTGGCCCAAGGTTCAGGGGCGAGTCACCGGCAGCAGGCAGGGCTGGACCAGCGGGGTGGGGAATTCCTCACGGAACATTCGCCATTGGCCTACCTATGAATTTGTGGGCCCGGACGGCACCGCACATACCGGTGAATCCGAAGTTTCCTACGTGAACGCTCCAGTTCCGGGTACGGCGCTGGAGGTGGCCTACAACCCTGCGAATCCGCACCAGTCGTTCCAGGTGGATTCGCCGTCCAGGCTCCTCATGGGCTGCATCATCCCGGTCCTGGTCCTGCTGTGTATCGCCGCGTTCTGGTTCATTGAATTCCTCCCACTGGACTGAGCCGCGGAATTTCACCACCGGGTGGTGACCTCATCGGGCTGGATTACGCTGCTCCGCAGCATATTAGCAACAGCCTCAATTTCGAATTGTCTGCCTGCCAGGAAGAGTGGTGGCACACTCGATCCAGGGTTATAAGGGTCCAGCTCGGGTTCCATCCCGTGATTACGACAGGTTATAAGGGGATGTAAGGAAAATGCTTATATCCCCTTATAACTCTTCATACTGCATGCGACACATGCCCATCTCGCATGCAGCCCCGCAACACCGTTCAGCTCGTCAGCGCTCACACCACCATGCCTACGGCGACACACTTGTGAGCCACCTCGCTTTTGCCGTAGAGTTCTACATCACAGGCCGAAGTTCAACTATAGAATCTAGTGTTCAAATATAGAACACGAAGCGGCGGCCGCAGACAGAACACGACGAAGTGAGGAAAGCCCGTGCAGTTCCACCACCACGGTTACGTATCCGGTGACCCGCGTATCAAGCCAGCAGCCGGCGTCGGCATCGACCGTCCGGAGGAGCTGCCCGAGAATGTCGACGTGCTGATCGTCGGCTCCGGCCCCGCCGGCATGCTCACCGCCGCGCAGCTGTCCCAGTTCCCCGACATCACCACCCGCATCGTGGAACGCCGCGGCGGACGCCTGGAGATCGGCCAGGCGGACGGCATCCAGGCCCGCAGCGTCGAGACTTTCCAGGCCTTCGGCTTCGCCGAGGCCATCATCGCAGAGGCCTACAAGATCACCGAGATGGCCTTCTGGCGCCCCGACACCGAGAACCCGCAGAACATCATCCGCGGCGGCCGCGCACTGGATGACACCGTGGGCATCAGCGAGTTCCCGCACCTGATCGTGAACCAGGCGCGCGTGCTCGACTACTTCGCCGAGGTCGCAGCCAACTCCCCCACCCGCCTGACCCCCGACTTCGGCTGGGACTTCCAGACCCTCGAGGTTGAAGAAAGCGGCGACTACCCCGTCAAGGTCACCCTGGTGCGCAGCGCCGGTGAGGGCGAGGGCACCACTCGCATCGTCAACGCCAAGTACGTGGTCGGCGCCGACGGCGCGCGCTCCAAGGTCCGCGCGTCCATCGGCTGCACCATGGCCGGAGACCAGGCCAACCACGCCTGGGGCGTCATGGACGTGCTGGCCTCCACCGATTTCCCGGACATACGCCTCAAGTGCGCCATCCAGTCCCACGACGGCGGCTCCATCCTCCTGATCCCGCGCGAGGGCGGACACCTCTTCCGCATGTACGTCGATTTGGGCGTGGTCCCCGAGGGCGACAACGGCGCGGTGCGCAAGACCAGCATCGAGCACATCATCGAGCAGGCCAACGCGATCATCCACCCCTACACCCTCGAGGTGCGCAACGTCGCCTGGAGCAGCGTCTACGAGGTCGGCCACCGCCTCACCGACCGCTTCGACGACGTGCTGCCCGAGGAGCTCGGCACCCGCAACCCGCGTGTCTTCATCACCGGGGATGCCTGCCATACGCACAGCGCCAAGGCCGGCCAGGGCATGAACGTGTCCATGCAGGACGGCTTCAACATCGGCTGGAAGCTCGCCCACGTGCTCGAGGGCCGCAGCCCCGAGTCGCTGCTGGCCACCTACTCGGCCGAGCGCCAGGTGGTCGCGAAGAACCTCATCGACTTCGACAAGGAATGGTCGACGCTGATGGCCAAGAAGCCCGAGGAGTTCGAAAACCCCTCGGACCTCGAGGACTTCTACGTGCGCACCGCCGAGTTCCCTGCCGGGTTCATGACCGAATACGCGCCCTCCATGCTCACCGGGACCCCGGCGCACCAGGAGCTGGCCACCGGCTTCCCGGTGGGCAAGCGCTTCAAGTCGGCCATGGCCTCGCGCGTCTGCGACACCAACCCGATGCAGCTGGGCCACCACGCAACCGCCGATGGCCGCTGGCGCATCTACGTCTTCGCCGATCCTTCACTCCCAGGGGCCGACTCCCCGGTGGCCGAGCTGGCCCAGTGGCTGTCCACCGCGCCCGAGTCGCCGCTGGCGGCAACCCCGGCGGGGCTCGACATCGACGCATGGTTCGATGTGAAGGTCATCTACCAGCAGCCGCATGAAGACATCGACATCAACGCGGTGCCGAAGGTCTTCAAGCCGGAGGTCGGACCGTTCAAGCTCACCGAGTACGAGAAGGTCTACGGCACGGTTCCGGGCAATGACATCTTTGATGTGCGCGGCCTCTCCCGCGACGGCGTGATCGTGGTGGTCCGCCCCGACCAGTACGTGGCCAACGTGCTCCCGCTTGGCGCGACCACGGAGCTTGGCGAGTTCTTCGCACAGATCCACTCGGGCGCTCGCGTCTAGCAGCGACTTGAGCCAAACCACCTGATCCGCACCGGCGGATACCCCGACGGAATGCCCGCCGGCCCGGGCCGCGGGCGCTGCGGTTTTTTGGGGGCCTCGCTACGTTGGCCCCGTTGGCGGGGCGGT
>NZ_JBKKAP010000184.1:0-69824 GCF_046714615.1 Paeniglutamicibacter sp. | reverse complement strand
GCCGACGTCACCAGCGCCACCGCATCCTGAGGCAGCGCGCGGAGCAGTTCAGCAGCCCCGGGGAGTGCCACGATGCCCGCAGTCCGCACCCTCTCCATGGCTCCGAGTTCCTCAGTCAACGCCACGACGTCGGCCCCGGCCGGAGCAAAGCGCCGCAACGTGTCGCCCGCCTGGACACCGTGGGAGGTGCGCAGGATCTCGGCGATGTCCAGCGCATAACGGACCGCGAACTCGGTCCACACCTTTTCCACCACTGCCGTGGAGTCCACCAGCGTGCCGTCCATGTCAAAGAGGACCGCTCTGCAGGACAGCGTGCGGGTGGCGGGAGGAATGGGGATGTTCAAGGAGGAACCTGACCTAGCCGGCGATGCCGTAGAGGCGGTCGCCCGCATCGCCCAGGCCGGGAACGATGTAGGATTTTTCGTCCAGCTTCTCATCCAGCGAGGCGAGGACCAGGTGGACCTTCTCGTTGTCCCCGTAGACCTCCTCGAGGCGCGCAAGTCCCTCGGGGGCGGCGATCAGGCAGATGCAGGTGACGTCGGCGGCGCCGCGGTCGAAGAGGAACTTGATCGATTCGATCAGCGTCCCGCCGGTGGCCAGCATCGGGTCCAGCACGAAGACCTGGCGTCCGGTCAGGTCCGAGGGAAGGCGTTCGGCGTAGGTGATGATGTCGAGGGTTTCCTCGTTGCGGGCCATGCCCAGAAACCCGACCTCGGCGGTCGGAACCAGGCGGGTCATGCCCTCGAGCATGCCCAGGCCGGCGCGCAGGATCGGCACCACCAGCGGGGTCGGCTTGGCAAAGGCAATGCCGGTGGTCGTCGCAACCGGGGTCTCGACCTGGATCTTGACGGTCTTGACGTCGCGAGTGGCTTCGTAGGCCAACAGGGTCACCAACTCGTCGGTCAGCTGCCGGAAGACCGGCGAAGGGGTGTTCTTGTCCCGGAGGACCGATACCTTGTGGGCCACCAACGGGTGGTCGATTACCTGTACGCGCATGCACCAAAATCTACCAGCCGAATGCGCCCGTTTACCGGTTTTCGCATTCCGGCTTCGGGTGATTCCCGCCATTGACCGGCCTTGGGGCCGGGAGGAGAATGGGCCACAGACCGGGCCGGCCTGTGGCCCGGACAAACACGAAGCCGGCACCATGGACATCACCCACCCGCTTCCGGCATCCGCGTTGCGGTCGCTGTCGGCGTCACTGCACGGAATGCTCTTCACCGCCGCCGACCCCGAATACGCCGAGACCAGGGCCGTGTGGAACGCCATGATCGACAGGCACCCCCTGTTGGTGGTTCGTGCCGTCGACGTTGCCGACGTGTCTCTCGCGCTGGCCTTCGCCCGAGAGCATGGATTGCCGTTGGCGATCCGATCCGGCGGGCACAACGTGGCGGGGTTCGGCACCGTCGAGCACGGCTTGGTGCTGGACATGCGCGCCCTGAACACCGTGCACGTGGATGCATCGGAGCAGCGGGTGAGGGTCGGCGGAGGGGCGCTCCTGGGTGAACTCGACCGCGCGACCAGCGCCCACGGGCTGGCGGTCCCCGTCGGGGTCGTCTCGAAAACCGGCGTGGCCGGACTGTGTCTCGGCGGTGGCTTCGGCTGGCTCACCCGGCCCCTCGGACTGACCGTTGACAACCTCTTTGCGGCGGACCTTGTCACCCCGGAGGGCGAGGTGGTCCACACCGACGCCACCACCAACCCCGACCTGCTTTGGGGCCTCACCGGCGGGGGCGGAAACTTCGGGGTCGTCACCGAGTTCACGTTCAAGGCCCACCCGCTGCCGGAAACCCTCTACGCCGGGAACCTGATCTACCGCCCCGAACAGTGGAAGCATGCCCTGCATGCCGTGCGTGACTGGTCCTCCAGGCTCCCGGACCAGATGACGGTCATCGTCACGGCCATGGTGCCGCCGCCCGAGTGGGAGCTGGGCAACAGCAGCGTGCTCATCGTCGGATTCCTCTGGGCGGATCCGGACCATGCGGCCGGCGCCGCTTGCGTGGAGGAATTCCTCGCAACTGCGCCCACCGACGAACAGGACATCTCCCCCGTTTCATGGCCCGACTGGCAGTCCGTGGTGGACGAGATGTTCCCCAAGGGCGTGCGCGCCTACTGGAAGAACACTGCACTGGACGACCTCTCGGACGAGGCCATCAATGTGTTCACTGCCCGAGCGCGGCAACTCGACTGGCCGGGCATGGGCTTCGACATCCACGTCATGGGCGGTGCCATGGGACGAGTCCGCCCGGAAGCAACGGCATTCGAAGACCGAAGCTCCCCGTTCTGGCTGAACATCTACGGATTCTGGAACGGCAAGGAACTCGACGACCACCACATTGCCTTCATCCGCGGCTTCCACCATGAGATGCAACCCTTCACTCACGGCGGGGAGTACGTGAATTTCTCAAGCAGCGATGAACACGTGCCCGGTGGCTTCGATCTACTCGACCTCTACGGGGCCGAAAAGCTCGCTAAACTCACGACGCTCAAACGCCGCTACGACCCTCACAACAGGCTTCGCCTGAACCACAACATCGTCCTGCCGAGCGCCGGATAGCCGCACCTACTGGCAGCTGGTTGCCGTATTCCGGTGCAGACGGCAGCGAGGGCGCCTACAGCGGAACTAGACTTGGCCGGGTGATTCCCGAACAACCCAGCCACCGCGACCTCATGGACCTGGCCCTCGCCGAGGCCAAGGCGGCCTTGGCCACCGGCGACGTTCCCATCGGCGCGGTCGTCATCGGCCCCGATTCGACGGTGCTGGCCACCGGCCGCAACGAGCGCGAGGCGCACGGGGACCCCACGGCCCATGCCGAGATCGTGGCCATCCGCGCCGCGGCCCAGGCCCTGCGTGATGCCGGGCGCGGGGACGGATGGAGGCTGGAGGACTGCACACTTGTGGTCACCCTCGAACCGTGCGCCATGTGCGCCGGGGCCATCGTACTCTCGCGCATCCCCAAGGTCATATTTGGCGCCTGGGACGAGAAGGCGGGTGCCGTCGGTTCGGTGTTCGACATCCTGCGCGAGCCTCGGCTCAACCACTGGGTCGAGGTCTATCCAGGGGTGCGGGAGGCCGAATGCGCCGCCCTGCTCACCGATTTCTTCCGCGCCAGGCGCCTGGACTAAGCCAGACCCCGGCTATTTCTTTCGCAGTGCGTCGAGCCTGGCGATGTTCTTCGCCCGCGACTTCGGCGAATCCAGGCTGAAGGACCTGAAGTCCCCCAGATCCGCGGTGATCCATTCCTCGATCTGCCCAATGCGCGACAGCACGCCGGCGCTCTCGGGCTCGAACGTCCACCAGGCAATCCGGGCGCTGTCCGGGTCGTACTGCCACAAGCCGATGATCCGCCCGCGGTCCACGATCGGGTGGTCCGAGAGATCGGCGGCCAACGCCGATCCGCTCATCCCCTGCACGGCCCGGGTGCCGGTGTCGTCGAACAGGTCGGCCGCGTTCCGGCGCAGCAGCACGAGCGAATCGGAGCCCGACAGCAGCTGGATGTCTTCAGTATCCGGTACCTCGAACCCGGCGAGTTCGTCCACGTCTTCCGGCAGCATCCACAGCACGTCGCCGGCCGCGGTGGGAACTTCCACGGCCCCGGTTGCCGCAAGCGCCTTCTTGGCCTGGGCCACGGTGAAGGCGGTGAACCAGCGGATCTGTCCCAGCGTGGCCCCGCCCGTCCAGCCCAGGAACCGCTCGAGCATCCGCGTCCTGACCGCTTCGTCGGATTCCCCGCTGGCGGGCAGTTCCCAGACCACATAGGAGTAGCGCTGCTGGTCCAGCCGCCCGTTCACCGGCACGCGGCGGATCAGCCCGTCAGTCTGCAGCAGCCCGAGCGCGGCGGGGAGCGTGGTGCTGGCGCCCTTCTTCTTGCCTTCCTCGCCCATGCTTCGGACCTTGTCGCCAAGGATCTCCTTCAGCCCGCGCGGGTCCAGGGCCTGTTCGGCGGTGCCCCGAGCCCGGAGCATCACCTGCAGCACGTCCTCGGCCAGCTGCTCGACTTCTTCGCGCTCCACGCCCAGGCGCATCAGCACCTTCACCGCGGCCTCCGCCGAGGCATGCCCCATTTGCAGCCCCCAGGCATAGTCCTTGGCGGGCAGGACGTAGGTGCAGCCCCGCGCGGTGGGCAGTTCATGGATCTGCTGCGCGGCGAGCGCCGCGTCGGCCTCGGGGCGGCGGATGCCGGCACGCGCAAAGAGTGTCAGGTAGGAGTTGGCGCCTCCGATCGACCGGGCCCAGCCCACGCGGTCCAGCACGGCCGCGGAATCGCATCCCGCCAGCGAACCGTCCAGTCCCTGGCGGTGCCACGACCAGGCTCGCAGTACCTGCGGGGTCAGCTTCTCCTGAGGGATCTGCGGCGTTTCGCTCTTCGTCGTCATGGCTACATTCTGCCCCGAAAGGTGGCTCGTTTTTGTTGTGGGCCATTTACCCGGTAGAGTGTTCTGGTCTGGTGACGTGTCCGAGCGGCCGAAGGTGCAACACTCGAAATGTTGTGTACGGTAACCCCGTACCGAGGGTTCAAATCCCTCCGTCACCGCCAGAAGAAGGCCCCGAATCCCCTCTAACCGAGGGCTCGGGGCCTTTTGTTTTGCCCGCGCAGAAGTCGGAGCGGAGACCCCCAGCGTGGCAAATCCAATCGGCCCGCCGAAAAATGGGGCCTCCACGGCTGGAAATCACCCCTAGGCGCAATAGGCCACGAAAGCCTGATGCGCCCACCAACGCGGTTCACTCCATTTGCGTGATATATTCCATTACGAGGTAAACATGCGGAGAGCCAATGCCGCCCCACCTCTCACCGGTCGCACGTAATCGTCACATCAAGTGGCGTTTGTGCAGGGCCAGGAACCCACTGTGGGAGTCCAGCAGGGTAGAGGTCGGATTGGTCAGGTAGGTCTCGGGACGCGGTTGCATCCGGGAAGTCGGATCAGCCTGACCGGCTTCACCGCGGAACGCTCAAGCTTGAACGACAGACGAAGGAGTTGGTGATCGATGCCGGTCGTGTTCGATGAAGGTGCCGCTGATGCATTGATCGATGCGGCTAGCCACGCAGCGTCTGAACTGCTCAGCCAGGGAATTCTCCGGAGAGGAGCAGCCGAAACCGCGGCCGATGGCTTCGCAGGCGCATTTGCTCGTCTATTCACCCAGGCATGCGCCACCGAATCCGAGGATCGCGGGAAGCTGGCTGGCGTGCTGGATGACCTTGCCGACCAGGTGAAAGATGCAAAACAAAAGGCTCAGACGGAGAATGCCCGTCAAGAACAACTCGCGGCATGGAAAGAGCGGGAAGCCGATCGTGAACGATTCAGTGAAACGACTCCGTCGGGGGCTGTGCCCTGGTATCTGGTCGCGCTGGACCCCATGCCGCAAAGGATGCTGACAGCACCTCCGACAATCTCGGCGGCCTTCGGCCCAAAAAGTAGGAACCGTGCGTCGGACGGCGGCTCGTCCAATGGGAAGAGCTCAGCGGACCCTGATCGCCTGCGAACCTATGTGAACCAGTCCCGCGCGAGCAACCAACTCATGAGCCAAGAAGTCTCCCGGATGAAGGCGGCATGGGCCGGCTTTGTCGGGTCGTGTTCGTGGGTCAGGATCGAGACAGCCACTTTCGTGGGCGGAGCTGACCGGCTTCTCGCGGAAAACGAGTTGGATGCGACATGGATTGCCAACGTCGCGAGCGCATTCGAGGCGGCCGGAAGTAACTCCCTCTCCAACCAAGCACTGAACTTCGCATCCACTGCCGTGTCGCCAATAAGTGATGCCACCCTGCTGAAGGCCCTGGCCAAAATGCCGGCAGAGGACATCTCCGCGATATTGACGGCCTCTCCCGGATTGCAATCGCAGCTGGGATTGATCGATCCGGTCAAAATCAATGAATGGTGGGCGGGGCTGAACCCACCTCAGGGAGCAAGCACGCGGTTCTCGGCGCAGCAGGGCCTGCTGCTAACTTCCTTGCCCATATTATTTGGAAACCTGGAAGGAATGCCATACGGGGCGCGGGATTACTCGAATCAGCTAGCACTCACGGCCGAGATCGCTAGGTTCGAGGCACTCGAAGCTGGAATCAAGGATCAACCGAACATATCCATTTATGGCCCGCCTGCGGGATGGCTGGAAGAGCTAGAAAAGGTTCAAATTCAGCTCGACGCACTGCGGGACATTCGCAACGCCTTGAAATCACCCCCTTCACCAGAACCCCGGTACTTGATCTCAATGACACAGGATCAGCCTCCGCTTGCCGCCGTGTCCATTGGCGACCTCGATGAAGCGGCCAGTGTCACTTACGCCGTTCCCGGAATGGGTACAACCACGACACAAATGACCGGATGGGCGAGATCCTCGCAGAACCTCCAGTCCGTGCTTCCAAGCGGGAGTGCGGTTGTTGCGTGGATCGGCTACAAGACTCCTGCCGTGCCATTGCCATCCGGTGATTTTGGTGTCTTCGACGTGAACTACGCGGTCGGGGGTGGCAATAAGCTCGCTGCGGGCTTGGGCGGACTCGCTGCGGTCCGAGGTGATTCGCAGCCGGACCTCAGCATTGTGGCTCATTCCTATGGCACGACCACCGCTGCGGTTGCGCTCACGCAGCCGGACGTGCACGTTGAAAACTTCATCACCGTTGGATCCGCGGGCCTGCCCGATAGCGTGCAAACCGCCTCGGATCTAAACGCCACGCACGTGTATTCCGGGCACGCCCTCAACGTGATTCCTTGGGTTGAGCCCGGTCAAGGCGACCAATGGGCTTGGACTGGTACTGACTTCAGCAGGGACCACCACGTAAACCCGATCAGCCCGGAATTCGATTCCCACGCCTTCGGCACTGACACCGGCGGCGACACGGGGCTGCCCGTCACCGACCATGGCACGGGCGTGGACGAAAACGGCGCTGGATATCTCGACCCAAATACTGAGTCACTATTGAATGTGGCGAGAGCAATTCGTGGTGAACCCGAGGAAATGTCCCCCTATGTCCCGAAGGGGCCGACCGATCTGCAGAGAATCTTGGAGGAGGTGGCGTCTAGTGGAAACTACTCGCTTTAGACAGAGCAGTAAGCAACTCGCGGCGATTGCCGTGTTGATTGCGACTGGGCTGACCAGCGTTTCATGCGCAAAAGAGGAGACGGAAATGACACCGCGAGAAGGACGCGACCAAATGGTCGAATTCGTGAAGACCACCACCGTGCAGACCCATATGAACGGATGGTGGCCCCGCAATGGTGCTGCCGTGGCGGGAGAGTGCGGACTCGGCAATGGCGAGGAAGGCGCGAGCTACAATTTTGACCTTGCAGCTCCCAAGGGGTCAGATCATGTAGCGATGGCACGTCTGGTGGCGGACTACTGGGAATCGTTGGGAATGACCGTGAGGATCGTGAATCCATCGAAGAATCCCGTGGTGTTCGCCGAGGGTGGGCCGGTACTTCGGGCAATGTTCGATACTTTTGGACCGGATGACCTGTACCTCATAGGAGCTGTCGCGCCGTGTGCCCCGGGTGACGCGGTGGCGTTGAATGAAGAAGACGAGGCTGAACGGAAAAGCGGAAAAATTCTCCCGGGAGATGAAGGTGTCGTCCCCCGGGAAGATCCCAGAGATCGACCCGCATTCCCGGGCGAAGCCACGTCTGCCCCGTAGCACTGGCTTTGCCATCGCAACAAAGAAACGGACTGGTTAGCGCAAACATTGACGGCGAGAATGAAGCGGAATGGTCGCGATGAGCGTGAGTCATTTTGCCTCAACCCGATTCGTGGGCTCGATATCAGCCAAGGCAGTCAAGCCAAGTCGCCTCTAATGTCCCTTTGCGTCCCGAAGGGGACGACAGATCGACAAGGAATCTTGGGGAGGAGCTGGCGTCCGGTAAAAACCACTCGCCTTGAACTAGTGCGGCAGACGACTCGCGGCGATTGCCGTGTTGACGTTACAGCTCTGCATGGATACCCCGGGGCATTGCCGCGCACTCCGGCGAAGCTTGCCGTCGTCTGCCGCAGGTCGCGAGGTGTCCCCCGCGGAACCTTGGTCGACTTCACCGCCGACACGCACCACAAAAGACTGTTCCCATGTCCCTTGGCATGGCGGAGTGGACGCCCTTCCGCTTTCGAGGAACAGGTGCGTGGGCGTGCCTGTTTCGAGGCAGCGTCAGGAATATGGTCGCATGAGCGGCGGGTTGAGCACCGCCCGGACCGGTTCACCCGCTGAGGGACGGGCCTCCGCCGCGAGCCGGAAGAGCGCCGCGGGGCGGCCGGCGTCGCCCACGGTCATCCGTCCCGTGTCCTCAAGGAAACCAGGGTTTCCCGTGGCCTTGCGGTGGAAGTTCCGGGGATCCAGGCGGGTCCCCCACACCGCCTCATACACGGCGCGGAGCTGCGCGATGGTGAATTCATCCCCGCAGAACGCCGCCCCCAGCGGCGAGTACTCGAGTTTTGACCGGGCCCGCTCCACGGCATCGACCAGGATGCGGGCATGGTCGAAGGCGAGTTCCGCATCCCCGTCCAGGACGTCGCCGACCGGGTACCAGGCGGCGTTTTCAGCGTCGCTTCCGGCAGACAAGACGGGAAAATTGGGCGCCAGTAGCAGGTGTGCCACGGTGAGCACATCCCCGCGCGGGTCGCGTCCCTGGGGCCCATAGCTCTGCAGCTGCTCCAGGTGCCCCGGGACCTGCTCGACCCCGGTCTCCTCCGCCAGCTCGCGGATCGCGGCCTCCCCCAGGCTCTCTCCGGCAAGCACGAACCCTCCCGGCAGCGCGAGTCTGCCGCGGAACGGCTCGATGCGGCGCGTAATGAGCAGGACGTTCAGGGCATCGTCGCGGACGGTGAGGGCGACGATGTCCACGGTCACCGGGAAGCGCGTGGGCGCCGGAGGGGATTTGGCCATGCACCCATCATAAATAATTATCGTCACCTTGACAATAATTCAGGAAGCTCCCTATGCTGTTGTTATCGTCAAGGCGACGATAACTTGAGCAGTTTGAGGAGCACCCCACCATGGCCACCATCAAGCACTACCTCTGGATCAGCCACTTCCTGGGCAGCCCCACCGGCTACGTTGTCCACCTGCAAAAGGGTGCCGTCAGGCACCGGGGAGTGGGCCAGGCATTTTGGTTCCGGCCGGCGGCATCCGTGCTGAGCGAGGTTCCCGTCGACGACCAGGAACTGCCCACGCTCTTCCACGCCATCACCCGCGACCACCAGGACGTCAGCATCCAGGCAAACGTCACCTACCGCTTCGTGGACCCGGTGTCCGTGGCCAGCCGACTCGACTTCGGCCTTCAGCAGGCGGGCCCGGCAACGTCCGGCGGCAAGGAGCAGGTGGCCACCATCATCGGCCAGCTCTGCCAAAGCCACGCGATCGACCACATCTCCACCACCACGCTCGCCCAGTCGCTGGAACGCGGGGTCAGCGAGCTGCGCCAGCTCCTCACCGAGGCCCTCGGCACCGACACCCGGCTGGCGTCCACCGGCATCGAGATCCTCGGTGTGCAGGTCCTCGCTGTCCGGCCGGAGTCCGAGGTCGAACGGGCCCTTCAGACACCGGTCCGCGAACAACTGCAGGCCGAGGCCGACCGGGCCGTGTATGAACGCCGGGCAGTTGCGGTCGAACGTGAACGGACGATCTCGGAGAACGAGATGGCCAGCCAGATCGAACTGGCCTCCAGGCGCGAACGTCTGGTAGCCCAGGAGGGGGCCAACGCCAGGCGCGAGGCCGAGGAACAGGCCGCTGCCGGCCTGGTCCAGGCCAATGCGGAAGCCGAGCGCCGGGGCATCGGCGCCATCGCCGAGGCCAACCGGATCCGCCTGGTGGGCGAGGCGGAAGCTGCACGGGAAGCCGCCGCCATGGAGGTCTACCGGGGCATGGACCAGGCCACCCTGCTGGCATTGGCAGTCCGCGAGGCCGCCGGCTCGCTGCCGAACATCGGCAACCTGACCGTCACCCCGGACCTGCTCAGCGGGGCACTGGCCGGGTTGATCCGGGAACCGGGCGCCGCAGCCGTCGGCGAAAAGTAGGCCCGGCCATGGCAACACCTCGCCTCGTCATCGTCCATCGGCGCACCGAGCTGGCTGAATTGCTGGACCGGCACGCCACCCTCGGCCAGGCCGAATTCTTCCTCAGGGTCCGCGGCCGAACCATTGCCGCCGTCCAGGCGCGCCACGAGCTGCTCGGAGTGGCCCTGGCGACGATCCGCGCCGCGGTCCCGCACGACTGGCGCCGCGCCGAGGTGGAACGCGATGACCTGAACAGGTTCATGTTCACTGCCGAGGACGTCATCGCCGTCGTGGGCCAGGACGGACTCGTGGCCAATGTGGCCAAGTACCTCACCGGCCAGCCCGTCATCGGGATCGACCCGGAACCGGGAACGAACCCTGGCGTCCTGGTCCGGCACACCGCCGCGGATGCCGCACGGCTGCTGGGTAACCCGGCCCCGGGCGGCGGAAGCCAGGTGGCGTTGCCCTGCCGGGAACTGTCCATGGTGAGAGCAAGGCTCGACGACGGGCAGGAATTGTCGGGACTCAACGAGATTTTCATCGGGCATCGGACCCACCAGTCGGCCCGTTACCGACTCACGACGCCGGAGGGCCTCAGCGAGCGGCAGTCGTCGTCCGGCCTCATCGTTTCCACCGGGACGGGTGCCACCGGATGGTGCGCCTCCCTTGCCCTGGAGCGCGGGGGACGCGCCCTGCCCGCCCCGGCGGACCCGGCCCTGGCGTGGTTCGTCCGCGAGGCGTGGCCCTCCCCGGTCACCGGCACGTCCCTGACCGAAGGCATGCTGGAGGCGGGCGAGCCGCTGTGCCTCACCGTGGCGTCGGACCAATTGGTGGTGTTTGGCGACGGCATGGAGCAGGACCGCCTCACCGCCTCGTGGGGACAGGAAATCAGCGTCGAGCTCGGCGTTCGGCCCCTGCGGCTGGCGTAGCCGGGACGGGTGGCAACGGCGGCATGGGCCGGATTCATGGGGTCGTGTTCGCTGGACCCGAAGGCTACTCAGGCCCTCCGGCCGTTGGCCAGCCATTGCTCAAAGGTCGTGGGGTCCGTCAGGACGGAATTGGAGGGGAGCAGCCCGCCGTTCAACGCCTTCATTCCCGGCACCGGAACACCAATGACGCGGGCGTGGGGGCCGCCATTGCGCGAGGCGGCGTTGTTCCTGGAGACCAGGCGCGCCAAGTGGGCCATGTTGCGGGGTTCGGGACCGGCGAGATCAACCCCCGCCGGAGCATTCTTCCCCGACTCGACAGTGGAGACGACCAATCGCGCCACCGCATCGGCAGCCACCGGCTGGCTATGCATATGGGGCACCACCGCCACCGGCCCGAACTTCATTTGCTCCACCAAGGTTTCGGCGAGTTCGAACCACTGGGTGGACCGCACGATGGTCGTGGGGATCTTCGAGTTTTGGTAGCGGGCCTCCTGCGCGGCCTTGCCTCGGTAGTAGCCCATGCGCCGGTTGATTTCCGGTTTGCGGGCATTGATGATCGAGACGCACACCAGATGCTTGACGTTTTCCTGCTCCGCGGTGCGGATGATGTTCTTGGCCGTGGTGTCATGGAAGTCGATGCAGGCGCTCGCGTTGACGGACATCATATTCAGGCAGTCCACCACGGTGTCGGCGCCTTGCAGCGCCACAGCCAAGCCAAAGCCCGTGTAGGCGTCAACGCCCGAGGTCCGGCTCGCCACCACCACCTCGTGGCCGGCTTCCCGCAGCAGCCCGACGACCCGCTTGCCCATGTTTCCACTGCCACCGAGAACGATCACCCTCATGCGTTTAAGCCTACGCCTGAATGCGGCGTTGGTTCGAGGGAAGAATGGTGCGCGGCTTCCCTGCTTCCACCGGGCAACACCGGGAAGATTCAGAGCTGAAGCCAGCGCACGGTGCGTTGGTTGCGCAGCAGCACGAAGTGGTGCAGCACGATGACCACGACGACCCAGCTTCCGCCGATGAGCAGCCCTCCCATGACATCGGTCAGCCAGTGGTGCCCCAGGTAGATCCGGCTCCATCCGACACCCGCCACGAAGCACCCCAGCGTGCACAGGACCAGGATCCGCGCCAACCGGCTGCGCAGGATCAGGACCGACAGGTAGCCGATGATGCCCAGGATCGCGATGGAATTCAGTGAATGCCCGCTCGGGAACGAATAAGACTCCGGCACGGGAAACAGCGCGTCGTCCAGCGGCGGCCGGGCCCTGCCCAGGGTGTGCTTCAGGACCACTGTCAGGACCACGGAGCCTGCGGCCGTCACCGCAATGAGCGCGCCGGGCCACAGGCTTCGGGTGCGCCAGGAGAACAGGCCAATGACGCATAACGCCACGATGGCCATGCCCAGGGTGTCGCCCACAATGGTGAAGAACCAGGCGAGGAAGGTCGCCGGCTCGCTCCGGTGCACCGTCGTCCAGTCAAGGACTGGGATGTCCCAGGCATTGGGTACCCCGCCGGCGCGCGCCGAAACCCAGATGCGGCGTGCCAGGGCAAAAAGACCCAGCAAGATGGCAAGGGCAAAGACCAGGATCGACCCGGAACGTTGGCGGTTCTTCCCTGGCCGGCGCGGTGAAGTCATGGATCTCAGCCTAACGTTCCCGCCATGGGCAAGCTTGATGCAGACTGTGCCTTTGCCGTGTGCCGGAGCGCGGCCCTCCGATGCGGGAAGATGGAGGCATGACAATTCGCGTGCTGGCCGTCGGCAAGAAACATGAATCCTGGGTGAGCGAGGGCATCGAACGCTACGAAAAGCGCATGAAGAAGCCCTTCGACATCAAGTGGCAGCTGCTCCCCCATTCGGCACGCGAGGGGGATTCGGCCCGCACCGAGGAATCCGAGCGGATCCTGGCCAAGGTCGATACCCGGGACTTCCTGGTGCTGCTCGACGAGCGCGGCAAGAACATCGATTCCCCCGCCCTGGCCAAGACGCTGCAGCGCCCCTTTGACACCTCGCGGAACATCACCGTGGTGATCGGCGGTGCCTACGGCGTCGATGCTTCGGTCCATGCGCGCGCCGACTTCACCTGGAGCCTGTCCAAGCTGGTCTTCCCGCACCAGCTGGTGCGGCTGATCCTCACCGAGCAGCTCTACCGCGCCCAGGAAATCGCCTCGGGCGGCAAGTACCACCATGTTTAGCCCGGCTCTTGGGCGGTACACCGGCGCCTAATTGACGCGTCGAGCGTTTAGGCTGGGGTCGATGGCTAAGAATGTTGAGGCGGCGCACGTCCTTGAGCGGTTCACCCCCGCGACGCGTGCCTGGTTCGAGGGAGCCTTTGCCGCGCCGACGCCCGCCCAGATAGGTGCGTGGGACGCAATTTCCACCGGACAGCACGCCCTGGTCGTTGCACCCACCGGCTCCGGCAAGACGTTGTCCGCGTTCCTGTGGGCACTGGATTCCTTTGCCCGCACGGCCACCGAGATCCTGTCCCCCGCACTCCCTGGCCTGGAAACCGGGGTCTCCCTCGGAACGCAGGCCACAAAGACCGCCACAAAAACCGCCGCCAAGTCCGGCGGCACCAAGGTGCTCTACATTTCCCCGCTGAAGGCCCTGGGCGTGGACGTGGAACGCAACCTGCGCGCCCCGCTCGTCGGTATCAAGGCCACCGCCGCGCACCTGGGACTCGCGGTGCCGCAGGTGTCCGTCGGCGTGCGCTCCGGCGACACCCCGGCCAACGAACGCCGCAAGCTGGTGACCAACCCTCCGGACATCCTCATCACCACCCCCGAGTCGCTCTACCTGATGCTCACCTCCAGGGCCCGCGAGTCACTGGCCGGCGTGCACACCGTGATCATCGATGAGGTGCATGCGGTGGCGGGCACCAAGCGCGGCGCCCACCTGGCGCTGTCCCTGGAACGCCTCGATGCCCTGCTGCCGTCCGCTGCCCAGCGCATCGGGCTCTCGGCGACCGTCGAGCCGCGCGACGAGGTCGCCCGCTTCCTCGGCGGCACCGCCCCGGTGAGCATCATCGCCCCGCCGATCACCAAGACCTGGGAACTCAGTGTGCGGGTGCCGGTCGAGGATATGACCGACCTGCCCGCCGCCGCGGCAGCCCACGACCTGGGTCCCGGGTCCGGGTTGGCCCCGCAGGCGAGCATCTGGCCGCACGTCGAGGAACAGATCGTCGATCTGATCGAGGCGAACCGCTCCACCATCGTCTTTGCCAATTCGCGCCGGCTGGCCGAGCGGTTGACCGGCCGGCTGAACGAAATCCACGAAGCCCGCACCACGGGAACCGACGCGGCTCCGGGCTTCGCCCCGAACGGGATCGGATCCACCGGCGCCGAGATGACGGCGGGCACCCCCGCGGTGCGGGTGCAGCCGGGCACCGGGATGCCCGCGGCCATGATGGCCCAGGCGGGCACCACCGCCACGAGCACACCGGCAACCGAGGCCGGGGCGGTGGCGCCGCTGGCCCGCGCGCACCACGGCTCGGTGTCCAAGGAGACCCGGGCAAACATCGAGGACGACCTGAAGACCGGGGTGCTGCGCGCCGTGGTCGCCACCAGCTCCCTGGAACTGGGCATCGACATGGGCCTGGTGGACCTGGTCATCCAGGTCGAGTCCCCGCCCTCGGTGGCCTCGGGCCTGCAGCGCGTGGGCCGCGCCGGACACCAGGTCGGCGAGACCTCCACCGGCACCTTCTTCCCCAAGCACCGCGCGGATTTGCTGGCCACCGCCCTGACCGTCTCGCGGATGCGCGAGGGGAAGATCGAGAAGCTGCACATCCCCGCGAACCCGCTGGACGTGCTCGCGCAACAGACCCTGGCTGCCTGCGCGTTGGAGGACCTGGGAGTGGAGGCGTGGTTCGAGACGGTCCGCCGCTCGGCCCCCTATGCCTCGCTGCCGCGCTCCGCGTTCACCGCGACCCTGGAAATGCTGGCGGGCAAGTACCCCTCGGACGAGTTCGCGCAGCTGCGCCCGCGCATCGTCTGGGACCGGGACGCCGGGGTGCTCACGGGCAGGCCCGGCGCCCAGCGCCTGGCGGTCATCAGCGGCGGCACCATCCCGGACCGCGGGCTCTTCGGCGTCTACCTCATCGGTTCCGAGGACAACTCGGGGGCCAAGGGCGGTCGCCGGGTGGGCGAGCTCGACGAGGAAATGGTCTATGAGTCCCGGGTCGGGGACGTCTTCGCCCTCGGGGCCACCAGTTGGAAGATCGAGGACATCACCCACGACCGGGTGCTGGTCTCCCCCGCGTTCGGGCAGCCCGGGAAGCTGCCGTTCTGGAAGGGCGACACCCAGGGCCGGCCGGTCGAACTCGGGGCGGCGCTGGGTGGGTTCACCGCGCGGCTGGCCAATTCCACCGAGGCTGCTGCCCGCGGCGAGTTGGACGCCATCGGCCTGGACGCCTTCGCCGCGGGCAACCTGCTGAACTACCTGGGTGCCCAGCAGCAGGCGACCTCCGTGGTGCCCAGCGACAAGACACTGGTGGTCGAACGCTTCGTGGACGAGCTCGGGGACTGGCGGGTCATCCTGCACTCGCCCTTCGGGCTTCCGGTCCACGCACCGTGGGCCCTGGCCGTGGGGGCGCGGCTGCACGAACGCTTCGGCCTGGACGGATCCGCCATGGCAGCGGACGACGGGATCGTGCTGCGCGTCCCGGCCATGGACGACGAACCTCCGGGGGCCGAGCTCTTTGCCTTTGAACCGGAGGAAATCGAGGATCTGGTCACGGCCCAGGTGGGCAATTCGGCGCTTTTCGCCTCCCGCTTCCGCGAGTGCGCGGCCCGGGCGCTGCTGTTGCCGCGGACCAACCCAGCCAAGCGCACCCCGCTGTGGCAGCAGCGCCAGCGCAGCGCGCAGCTGCTGGACGTGGCCCGCAAGTACCCCGACTTCCCGATCATCCTGGAAACCGTCCGCGAGTGCCTCAACGACGTCTATGACCTGCCCGCGCTGAAGAACCTGCTCGCGGCGGTGGGGTCGCGCGGCATCGCGGTGCGCGAGGTGCAGACCCGTTTGCCCTCCCCCTTCGCCCAGTCGCTGCTCTTTGGCTATGTGGCCCAATTCCTTTACGAGGGCGATTCGCCGCTGGCCGAGCGCCGTGCCGCGGCGCTGTCGCTGGACCCGGCGCTGCTGGGCGAGCTGCTGGGCCGCACCGAGCTGCGCGAGCTGCTCGACGCCAAGGTCATTGCGCGCACGCAGGACGAACTGCAACGTGTGTCCGGGAACCGCAAGCTGGCCGGGATCGAGGGCACAGCTGATTTGCTGCGGATGCTCGGCCCGCTGGACGCGGCGGCGGTGGCGGCCAGGCTGCGCCCCGAAGAGGAAGCGGCGAGCGACACCGATGGAGTGGAAGCCGCTGCCGGGCACCTGGCGGCGCTCGTGCGCTCCAACCGTGCCCTTGCGGTACGCCTGGGCGGCAGGGAATTGTTCGCGGCGATCGAGGATGCCCCGCGGCTGCGCGACGGGCTCGGCGTCCCGCTTCCGCACGGGGTGCCACTGGCCTTCATCGAACCGGTGGCCGACCCGGTGGGCGACCTGGTGTCCCGCTTTGCCCGCACCCACGGGCCCTTCACCGCATCGGACGTCGCCGCCGCACTGGGCCTGGGCGTCGCGGTGGTTCTTTCCGTCCTCGAGCGGCTGGTTGCCGATTCCCGGGTGATGGTCGGGGCGTTCCGGCCCGCCGAAATGCTCCTCGACGCCCCGGTGGCCGGCGGCAGCGCCACCGAGTATTGCGACGCCGGGGTGCTGCGGATGATCCGCACCCGCTCGCTGGCGGCGCTGCGCGCGGAGGTCGAGCCCGTGGACCAGGAGACCTTCGCCAGGTTCCTGCCGGGCTGGCAGGGAATCGGGGCCGGGCTGCGCGGGATCGACGGGGTGCTGGCTGTCATCGAGCAGCTTGCGGGCGTGCCGGTTCCCGCCTCCGCCCTGGAATCCCACGTGCTGCCTGCCCGCGTGCGGGACTACCAGCCATGGATGCTCGACGAGCTCATGAGCGCCGGGGAGGTGCTGGTCTCCGGCGCCGGGGCGCTGGCCGGAACCGACGGCTGGATCGCCCTGCACACGGCCGAGAACGCGCCGCTGAGCCTGCCCCTGCCCGACACCGCGACCCTGGGCCCGCTGGCTACCCGGCTGCTGGCGGTGCTGGGCTCCTCCGGCGCCTACTTCGTCCCGCAGCTGGCCCAATTGCTGGCCAACACTCCCGATCCAAGCGACGTGCCACACGCAGCACCCGGCATCGAGCCTCGGTCCGCCGAGGTGCTCGAGGCGCTGTGGGAGCTGTTTTGGGCCTCGGCGGTCTCACCCGACACCCTGGCCCCGATCCGCCAGCTGCTCTCCGGGGGCAAGGTCGCGCACCGGGTGCCGGCCCTGGCCCCGCGGGCGAGGACCGCCCGGCTGGGGCGCATGGCGATGCTGCGTGCCTCCCGCCAGGATGCCGCCATCGATCTCTCGGGCCGCCGCCAGCTCCCCGATTCGGCCTCCGGCCGCTGGGCGGCCCTGCCGGCGCCGGAGCAGGACACCACCATCCGCGCCCACGCCGCCGCCGAGTTCCTGCTGGAGCGCTACGGGGTGGTGACCCGCGGCTCGGTTGCGGCCGAATCGGTGCCCGGCGGCTTCGGGCAGCTCTACCGGGTGCTCGGCCGGCTCGAGGAGGCAGGGCACACCCGACGCGGCTACTTCGTGGAGCGGCTCGGGGCCGCCCAGTTCTCCACCTCCGCGACCATCGACCGGCTGCGTGCCCTGGTGCGCGAACCCGGGCACGGGGCCCCGCCGGTCGCGCTGGCCCTGGCTGCAACCGACCCGGCCAACCCCTACGGGGCGGCGCTGGGCTGGCCCGAGGCCTCCGGCGGGCACCGCCCCGGGCGCAAGGCGGGAGCTCTGGTGGTGCTGCTGGACGGCCGGCTTGCCCTGTATGTGGAGCGCGGCGGCAAGACCGTGCTGGGCTTCGGTGCCCTGTCCGCGGACGCGGAATCCCCCGACGTCGATCCCGCGGTGCTCGATGCCATCGCGACCGAGCTGGTGGCGGTGCTGCGCCGCGCCGCCATCGCCAAGCTGGGAATCGAGAAAATCAACGGCCGGCCCATCGCCGAAACGCCCGTGGGCGCGGCCCTGCGGCGCGCCGGGTTCTATTCGAGTCCTAGTGGACTGCGTTTTAGGGCCTAGGTATTTGCGCCGTTTCCACCCGTCGTTCACCGACACCGGCTAGGCTGGGTGATCAGGGTCACTTGATAACTTGAGGGCGAGTGCATCCTTCTAGCAGGATAGGTGGTTTTAGCGATGCCCGAAGGGGACACAGTTTTTCGCACGGCCCGTCGATTGGAGGCCGCGCTGGGGGGCAGGGCCTTGAGCCTGAGTGATTTCCGGGTGCCCGCCCACGCAACTTTGTCGTTGGTGGATTGGATGGTCGAGTCGGTGGTTTCGCGCGGGAAGCACCTGCTCATCCGCACCCGCCCGCCGACCAAGGTTTCCGCCCCGGCACTGAGCATCCACTCCCACCTGCTCATGGAGGGGCATTGGGACGTCTATGCGACCGGCGAGCGTTGGCGTTCCCCGGCATTCAAGGCACGCGCGGTGCTGGGCAACACCGCCTTCACGGCCGTGGGCTTCGAGCTCGGGTTCCTGCACGTGCTGCGGACCACCGACGAGGTGGAGGTCATTGGCCACCTGGGCCCCGACCCGCTGGGGCATTCCTGGGATCCGGAGGAGGCCGTGCGCCGCCTGCTTGGCGACCCGTCCAGACCCATTGGCCTGGCGTTGCTTGACCAGCGGCTGATTTGCGGGCTGGGCAACGTGTATCGCTCCGAGCTGCTCTTTGTCACCCGGGTGCATCCGCGCACCCCGGTGGGCGAGGTCGAGGACCTGGGCCACCTGGTGGATATTGCCCACCGCTTGCTGCATGCCAACAAGGACCGCGCCCGGCGGGTGACCACCGGCTCCGACGGGATGAACCCGTACTGGGTCTATGGCCGCGCCGGCCAGGCGTGCCTGCGTTGCGGGGGCACCCTGCAAAAGGAGTCGTTGGCCGAATCCACGCGCAGCGCGGAACGTGACGTGTATTTCTGCGCCTCGTGCCAGGGTTCGTATGTGCCCAGCGGGGAAGGCGCCCGCTAACGGAGCCATCCCTCCGCGCTCCCGCGGCGTCCGGGCCTTGCCGGGTGCTGCGCCTCGTCGCCGCGGAAGCCGTCCGTTGGGTGCGGGCGCACATGACAGACTGGTGTGCATGGCCATGCCCTCTCCCCTTCCCGTGCGCAACGGCGTCAATGCAACCCGTCTGCGCGTGCCCTCCGGGGGCCAATGGGCAACGGTGTGTCAGTACATGCTGCACCGCTTCGGGCACGTCGACGCGACGGGAATCACCCGCCGCTTCGCGCAAGGCGAGGTGGTGGGCATCGACGGGAATCCACTGGATGAGCACACGCCGCTGGGCGCCCACGAATTCATTTGGTACTACCGGAACCTGCCGGTCGAGGAACCGATCCCCTTCACCGAGGCGATCCTGCACCACGACGAAAACCTGTTGGTCATCGACAAGCCGCATTTCCTGCCGACCACCCCCGGTGGCCGCTTCATCCAGGAGTCCGCGCTGGTGCGGCTGCGCAACCGGGTGGGCAACCCGGAGCTGATCCCCATGCACCGACTGGACCGGGCCACGGCCGGGATCCTGCTCTTTTCCACCAACCCCGAGACCCGCGGCGCCTACCAGACCCTCTTTGAGCGCCGCGAGATCTCCAAGACCTATGAGGCCGTTTCTGCGCTCGATTCGGTGGCCGGGCGGCCTGCAGGTGAGGTCCTGGGGACCGGCGGGCTCGGCGGAAGCGCCGAGGAACGCAGCGGAAACGCGGTCGACGGCGCGGCCGGACCGGGAAACCACCTGCTCACGGACGCCGAACTGCGCGTTCGTCTCGATGCGCTGCACCGGGAGCCGCTGGTGTACCGAAACAGGATGAGCAAGATCAAGGGGCAGCTGCGCTCCTTGGTCGAGGAGGGGGAACCGAACGCGGAATCCCTCATTGAGCTGCTGGGCACCGGCCCCTCGGCCGGGCACTTTACCGGGGTGCCGGTGGCCAAATTCAGGCTGAGCCCGCACTCGGGCAAGACCCACCAGCTTCGCGTGCACCTGGCGGCCCTGGGCCTCGGGATCCTAAATGACCCGTTCTACCCAACGCTGCTGGATTTGGCGGCAGATGACTACGCGCGCCCGCTGCAGCTGCTGGCCCGCAGCATTTCCTTCATCGATCCGCTCTCCGGGAAACCGGTGAGCTATTCCTCGGGGCTGGAACTCTCCGAATCCCCCGCCTGAACAGCCCCGACAGGGGCAACCGCCGCGGCGCCGCCCGCTTCCATGGCGCAGCTCACCTGCCCGGGTCGGGCCTTCTGGCGTGGGAATCGGGCATCCCCTCCGGGTTGTTCGGTACGCTGGTAGCCATCCGATGAGCCGGTGCGCCAAGTGCATCGCGGCGATGAAGGAGCTGAATGTGAACAATTCCGATACCAAAACCTCCGCCGCGTCAAACGAATCGCAAAAACCGGCACCCGCACCGTCCACCGACAAGGCGCAGCCGACAAAGGCGCCCAAGGCTGCAGAAGCCATTCCGGATGTCGCAACCCAAACCCCCAAAACCCCCACCAAGGACAACGCCGCATCCTCTCCGCCCGGTCCCACGGACATGGTCCGGGCCGCCGGGGAAACCGGACCCGCTGCACCCCTCGAGGCCAAGGAACAGCTCTCGGAACGCATTGCCCATCCCGTGCCGCACCACTCCGTCCCCGAACCCGACAATGTGGAAGAAGTGCTCAAGAGCCCCACGGGCACGGCACCCGGCGATTCCCCGCTGCGCCACCTGACGGACAAGAAATTGTCCGCGGACCAGAATGCGACGGGCACAGGCTCCAAGGCGGTGTCCGGCGGTTTCACCGGACTCAACAACTGGCTCGATTCCCTGCCCGAGCCCAATTTGGAGCGTCTGGGCGACAGGATCTACGCCGCTCCCGCCACCTTTAAGAGGCGCTGGCACCGGTTGCGCATCGAGCGGGCCAAGGTCGCCGAACTCAAGGAACAAGAGCGCCTTCTCGAGGTCGCCCGGGCCGAGGCGAAGGCGGAAGCCGCCAAGCGCGATGCCGTGCGCCTTGCCCACCAGACCAAGCTGGATGCCGCAGCCCGGCAGGCCGACGAGGCGCGATTGGCCGCCCTGGCGCAGGCCGACGAGGCGCGATTGGCCGCCCTGGCGCAGGCCGAGCTCCGCGCGAGGGCCGCCGAAGAGGAGCGACTGCGCGCCTTGGCCCCGGACCCCGCTGAAATCCCGGCCCCGGACGAATCCCCCATGTACGACGAGCCCGAATTGCATGCCGGGAACCTGGTCTCAGGTCGCGCCGACGATTGGGATCCAGAGGAGCAAGACGCGCCCGGTGAAGCTGTTGTGGCTGCCGGCTCCGGGACCCCGGTCGCCTCCACCCCGGCTCCCCCGATGGATCCGGAGCAGCTGGCTGCCTTGGTCGCCAGCGCCAAGGCGGCAATAGACCACCAACAGGCAATGGCCGAACCGGTCTACGAGGCCCCCTATGTCCTGCCCGAGTCTGGCCCAAACCCGACGGAGGAACCTGCGGACCTGCGCCGCCGGATCCTCGGCAGCGGCGCCGCCCTGGCGGCGGCGGCCGTGTCGCTGGCCAGCCTGGAAACGTTGTCCTCCGGCAAGGTCGAGTCGCTGGGTTCCAACTACTCCCTGCTTTCCCTGGCCCCCTCGGCGCACCTGATCTGGCCGGTCATCTTCATCTGGGCGGTGCTGGGTGCCGCCTACTCGTGGGCGCCTTCGCAGCGCTCTGCTGTGCGCCAACGCGCGGTCGGCAATCGGTTTGCGATTGCCTGCGCGGGCAATGCGCTGTGGATGCTCAGCGCGCTTAACAACTGGCAGTTCCCCGCCTTCGCTTTTGCCGCGGCCAGCTGCTGGTTCATCTACACCGCCGTGCGCGAGCTGAACCTCCAAACGGCCCGCACCCGGCGCGAACGCATGCTCACCGATGCCCCCATCAGCCTGATGGCCGGTTTCAGCCTGGTCATGCTCGCGTCCACGTTGGCCAACATGCTGCAGTCCTGGGGCGCGGGTGGAGCGGGCCTCTGGTTCGCCACGGTCCTGGTGCCTGCCCTGGGCTACGGCGCCGCGACTCTCTCCATGACCGAACGCGGCCGCATCATCCTGGCAATCGGCTTTGGCTGGGGCATGTTCTGGCTGCTCGTGCCGCGGGTACTCGGAACCAACAACTCCATTTGGATTGCCATCCTCGCGGGCATGGCAGGCTTCGTGGTGCTGCTGGCAACCGAGAACCGGCGCTACCAGATCCACCACGCCGAGCACCGCGCCGCCCTCGGCAAGCCGACGGACTTTTCCTAGGCCGCCGTTTCCTGCCGTTGTCCTAACGCCGCAGCGTGATCCAGCGTCCGCGGGTGCGGCGCAGCACCACCAGCTTTTCGCTCAGCGCCACGTTTTCCACCGCCGCGCGCATTGCAGCGGCCGAGGCAATGGCGCGCACATCCGGGTTCCCGTCCTCCTCCACCGTGTAGCGCACGGTGATCCGCGGAACGCCTGCCACGACATCGAGCTGGTTCGCATCCACGTGGTGGCCGACGGCCAGCGAGGCCACGGCGGTGTCCATGACTGCTTCGGGGGCATGCCCGGGCCGAAGCCCTGTGATGTTCAGTTGGGCGCGATAGGAAGGCATGGAAACAAGCCTAGTGCGTGTGCATGCGCACGCTGTCGCAGCGCCCCGGCAAGCACCGGGCCGGCCGAGCGCAGAAGTGGCACACTGTATTCCATGAGTGCACCCACAGAATTCACCCAGTGGCGCCGTATGCGCGACGAAGGCCTGGCCGTCCCGTTCGGGTGGCTATCGCTGAGCAGCTACCAGTGGCTGCCGGAGGACCCCGGGCCGCTGAAGCTGGTTCCCGGCCGATGGAGCGCCAATGCCACGGCGGCGACCGCCACCTTCGACCCAGCGGATTCCGTCACGACCCCGGACGGCGACCCGGTTTACGGGACACTGGTGCAATCCATGCACGAGGACGAATCCATGCATTTCATCCGCCACGGCGACACTCTCGTCGAGTTGGGCGTGCGCGGCGGGCGGTACATGATCCGCACGCGCGAGCGCACACATCCACGACTCAAGGCCTTCACCGGCGTTCCTGTCTTCGACTACGACCCGACCTTGATCGTCCCCGGGCGCTACACCGCCTTCCATGCCCCGAAGGTGGTGCCGATCGACAGCTTCCGCCCCGACACCAGGCTCAAGACCGAGCTGGTAGGCGAGGTCGAATTCGAGCTGGCCGGGAAGCGCGCCGTGCTGGCCGCGTCCCAGAACGCGAATGGGTCACTGACCTTGGACTTCAGGGATGCCACCAACGGGGAGCAGACAGCGGCCTGGCGTTTTGTCACGGTCCCGGCACCCTCTGCGGACGGATCGGTGACCATCGATTTCAACCGCACGCTGAACTACCCCATGGCATTCTCGCCCCATGCGGTGTGCCCCGCCCCGGTGCCGGGCAACCGGCTCGAGGTAAAGGTGCGCGCCGGCGAGCTGCTGCCGCACTAGGGACGTACCCGCGAGGTACGCCTACTTCGGTCCCATGCGAATGGCCCCGTCAAGGCGGATGGTTTCCCCGTTGAGCATCTGGTTGGCCACGATGTGCTCCACCAGGGCCGCGTATTCGGCGGGCTTGCCCAGCCGTGCCGGGTGCGGAACCTGGGCGCCCAGGGAGGCCTGTGCCTCGGCCGAAAGCGAGGCCATCATCGGGGTCTCGAAGATGCCCGGGGCGATGGTCATGACCCGGATGTAGTGGCGGGCCAGTTCACGGGCCAGCGGCAGCGTCATGGCTGCCACCGCACCCTTGGACGCCGCGTAGGCCGGCTGGCCGATCTGCCCGTCGAATGCGGCGACCGA
This sequence comes from Paeniglutamicibacter sp., assembly GCF_046714615.1. Taxonomy (NCBI): domain Bacteria; kingdom Bacillati; phylum Actinomycetota; class Actinomycetes; order Micrococcales; family Micrococcaceae; genus Paeniglutamicibacter; species Paeniglutamicibacter sp. Next base: position 45,994 of record NZ_JBKKAP010000184.1, on the reverse strand, counting down.
GGCGGTGTTGATGATGACCCCGCGCTCGGGCGTTCCGGTGGCCGGATCGATGGCGGGTTCGGCGGCCGCCATGGCCTCGGCCGCCAGGCGCACCACGTTGAAGGTGCCAGTGAGGTTGATGGCTATGACCTTCTCGAAATTGGCAAGCGGCAGCACGCCCTCGCGACCCAGTACCTTCCCCGGGGTGGCGACCCCGGCGCAGTTGACCACGATGCGCAGCTTCCCCAATTCCCCGGCCACGGCAATGGCGGCCTTGACCTGGGTCTCGTCTGTGACGTCGGCGGCCACGAACCTGGCCCGCTCCCCCAGCGCCGCCGCGGCCTCGTTGCCCTTCGCGGAGGGCAGGTCAACCAGCACCACGTGGGCGCCTGCGTCGTAAAGCACCCGTGCGGTGGCGGCCCCGAGGCCGGAGGCTCCCCCGGTGACAAGGGCGACTGAGTCGGTGATGAGCATGGTTGGATTCCCTTCGTTGGGTTAGTGGCCATTAACTCACTACAGACTAGACCGGGAAGCCCCAAGACAGAAGGGGGGGTACTGCACCTTGCCCGGGGGAACTCGGGACGTAGAATGCAGCCATGGGGCGCTTCATCTTGGTTTCCACGCGGCAACATGACCTGGCGGCATCCGACGAGGTGCGCGGGGTCCTGGACGCCGGCGGGCTGGCGTCCGATGCGCTGCGCGTCACCCGGCTCGACCGCGAACCGCTGGGTCCGATTGCCGCGCTGGGGCTGGAGGATTGCCCGGGCATCATCCTGGGCGGCAGCCCCTTCAACGCCTCGGACCATCCGTCAACCAAGTCCGAGACGCAGCAGCGCTGCGAGGCGGACCTGACCAGGCTGCTTGATGTGCTGGTGGACGAGGACTTCCCGTTCCTGGGCGCCTGCTACGGCGTTGGCACCCTCGGCACCCACCAAGGCGGGAGAATCGATACGCACTATGGCGAGCCGGTGGGCACCTCGCGCATCCGGCTCACCCGGGAAGGACGCGGCGATCCGCTGCTGGCAGGGTTGCCCCAGGAGTTTGACGCCTTCGTGGGACACAAGGAGGCCGTCTCCGTGCTTCCGGAAACGGCGGTTTTGCTGGCGGATTCGGCGGCCTGCCCCGTGCAGATGTTCCGGGTCAAGAGCAACCTCTATGCCACGCAGTTCCACCCCGAGCTCGACCCGATCGGGCTGGCCCAGCGCATCCTGATCTACCGCGATGCCGGCTACTTCCCGCCGCACCAGGCCCAGCGGCTGCACGACGAGGCCCTGGCTTCACTCGTGGAATGGCCCGCGCTGATCCTGCGCAACTTCGTGCAGCGCTACACTCCGAAAAGCTAGAAGATCCCTTGCCCGGCATCGAGCCGGGCAAGGTAGTCGGCGATCTTCTTCCGCCGGGTTTCGACTCCCTTGACTGCATGCAGCCGGTAATAGATTGCGTAGCGTTCCGTGGCACCGAGTGTTTCAAGTTTTTGAAGTGCCAGCGGGTGTCCGGCGAGCGCGTCGAGGAAATCCCCGGGCAGCGTCGCGGCGGCTTGCCCCTCGTAGGCGGCATCCCATCGCCCATCGGCCTTGGCCGCCTCCACCGCCGCGATCCCCGCCGGCTCCATCAACCCCAGTCCGGCGAGCCTTTCAACGTTGGCCACGTTCTTCGCCGACCACTTGCTGCGTGCGGCGCGCGGCGTGAACCGGTTGTAGTGGCTGTGCTCGTCGCGGCGATTGCGCTGGCCGTCGATCCAGCCAAAGCACAGGGCCACGTCCACGGCCTGGGCATAGGTGAGTTCCGTCGTGGTTCCGCCCTTCTTGTGCAGCACCAGGCGCACGCCGGGATGGCCGTCATGGTGTTCACGCAGCCAGGCACGCCACGCACCGGCATCGGGCAGCAACAGTTCGTCCAGGAGGATCGCCATGGACCCCATCATTCCATCACCCGTTCGCGGCAACCAGCAATGATCTTGTGGCAACGGAGGCTATATTGCTAGCATCCGTTGCATGGCACCGGACAGCGAAGAACACAGCGAGAAGATCCAATTCAACGTCTACCTTCCGGCAGCCTTGGTGCGCCGCGTGAAGCATGCCGCCGTCGATGACGGCAGCAGCCTCTCGGCCTTCGCCGAAAAGGCCCTGGCCGAGCACCTGGAGCGGCACTGATGTTGCGTGTCCGGCCCGTGCTGAACACCCCGCACGCCGGGGCCTGGGCCGAGATGCTCCTGTCCCTGGGGCTGGCGGAGTTGGATTACGCCACCGCCGGGGAACGGTGCTTTGCCGCTGACTCGGGACGGGTGGTGGTGCGCACGGCGCCGGCATTCGCCATCGAGCTGGGCTTTGAGGTGCGCGACCTGGACAAGTTCGCGCAATGGACCCGCAGCGACGGCACCGAGGTGCTGCTGCTCCCCGCGGCCGGCACTCCCGGCACCCCGGATGCAGGGTTGGTCGGGCAAATCACCGCCGATGACCAGTTGGTGTTCACTGCCACGCCGGTGGATGCCGGTGTCACGGCCGGATCCGGGCTGGAGGCCGCCCGGGCCCCGCTCGGCGTGCTGGCCGTGTGGAACACCCCGGATCTCCCGGGCGCGGCGCAGACGCTGCGGAACATCGGCGCGAGGGATTCCCCCATAAGCCAGGGAGGTTCCGGCACGCACTTCAGGGCCAAGAACGGCGGATACGTTGACCTGCGCGCCTCCGGCAGCGCCGGGGTCGAGCTGGAATTCGGCATCGACGGTGATCCCGGGGAGTTGGCGGCGCGGTTGGCCGCAGCCGGGCGGCAGCCGCGTTTCGCCGCGGGCGCACACAGCAGGATACTGCTGGTGCCGCACCCCGACGGCGGGGACCTGCCGATCGCCGAACGCCACCACCATGCGGACGGCCGGGCGGCGCGGGAATAGCCCGGTCTGCATCCCGGTTGCCACCGGGCATGAGCAAACTCTTCACACCGGTCCACCTGGCAGCACCCGAGGGACCTGGCCTGACGCTCCGGAACCGCACGGTGCTGGCACCCATGTGCCAGTACTCGGTCACCAAGCTCGACGGAGTGCCCCACGCCTGGCACATGGCCCACCTGGGGGCCCGCGCCGCAGGGGGCTTCGGGCTGGTCTTCACCGAGGCCGCCGCCGTCACACCCGCCGGACGCATCAGCGATGCGGACACAGGCATCTGGAACGACGCCCAGGCCCAGGCATGGGCACCCATTGTCGACTTCATCCGCTCCCAGGGAGCGGCGGCGGGCATCCAGCTGGCGCACGCCGGAGCCAAGGCCTCCACGCACCCGTGGCTGCCCGGTCCCCAGGCCGCCGGCGAAACCGGAAACCTATCGGTGCCGGGTCGCGGCTGGGAAACCACCGGCCCCTCGGAAACCGGGATCTTCGGGCTCGATTCCCCGATCGCCATGACCGGGGAGCAGATCGCCGCATCGATCCTGGACTGGGCCGAGGCCGCGCGGCGTGCCGACGCGGCGGGATTCGATGTCGTCCAGATCCATGCCGCCCACGGCTACCTGATCCACCAGTTCCTCTCCCCGCTGACCAATACCCGAACGGATCAATACGGCGGAAGCTTCGAGAACCGTACCCGGTACGCTCGCGAGGTGATCGCCGCGGTGCGTGCCGCCTGGCCAGCGCACAAGCCGCTGGCCATCCGCTTTTCCGGGGACGACTGGGTCGAGGGCGGGTGGAGGATCGAGGACACCGCACGATTCGCCGCCGAGGCCTTCGAGCTGGGCGTCACCGCCTTCGACCTGTCCAGCGCCGGGATCGGCAAGTACCACGGGCCCAGTGGCCCGGGCTTCCAGGTGCCGCTGGCCACCGCCGTGAAGCAGGCGGTCCCCCATGCCTTCGTGACCGCCGTGGGCATGATCAACGACCCCTCCCAGGCCGAGCAGGTGCTGGTCACCGGCGCCGCCGACGGGGTGTCGATCGGCCGTGCGGCGTTGAAGAACCCGAACTGGCCCGCGGTTGCCGCCGCTGAGCTGGGCGCTGGGCGCGAGCAGGTGCCCTTCGCCGCGCAATACTGGCGCGCCCACTGGTAGGCGCTTCGGCGCAGGCCCTTCAGCCAACTTCGCGATCCAGCGAGGCACACGGCCAAGACCTACGTTGTCCGCCCACGCAAAAGGTGCGGGCCATCGGAAGAGGAATTCCCCCGATGGCCCGCACCTTTTGCGTATATCCCGCCAGCGCCCTTGCGGGGCTCCTAGCCGCGCAGGTCCTTGCCCACGGACTCGGGCATCTTGTAGACGGTGAGCGCGCTGATGAGCAGCAGGACGATGGAGTAGACGGCGAAGACCATGCCGCCGGTGGGGATCCCGAACCAGGCGTTGAACCCGGCCTGCAGGAAGGCGGCGGTGCCGCCGAAGGCCGCCACGGCGATGGCGTAGGGGATGGCCACGCCGATGGTGCGGATGGCGGTGGGGAACAGCTCGGCGTAGACGGCCGGGACAATCGATGCGGAGGCCGCGATGAAGATAAGCATCACCGACATCGCAATGAACAGCTGCCAGGCCTCGCCGCGGACCAGGGAGGACATTGGGAACTGCAGCACCGCGGCACCCAGCGCCGAGATCAGCAGCACCGGCCGGCGGCCGATGCGGTCCGAAAGCTTGCCCCAGAACGGCAGCACGGCCATGAACACCAGGTTGGCGGCGACGCCCGTCCACAGTGCGGTGGCCGGATCCATCTTCAGCGTGGAGATGGCGTAGGCGGGGGTGGAGACGCTCCAGATGTAGTAGACCACGGTCAACCCGACGGTCAGGCCGATGACCTGCAGCGCCTGGCGCCAGTTGGCCATGATCTGCGAGAAGACCGAGGGTCCCTTGTTGCCCGCCGCGGCCTTGGCCGACTTCTGCTCCTCGAACTGCTCGGTTTCCTTCAAGCGCGAGCGCATGATCAGCGTGTACAGACCCATGAGCGCACCGACGGCGAAGGGGATGCGCCAGCCGAAGGCGCCCATCTGTTCCTTGGTCAGAGTGACGGTCAGGATCGCGCCGAGCAGCGTGCCGGCAACGATGCCGGCGGTCCCGGAAAAGTACATCAGCGTGGAGTAGAACCCGCGCTTCGGGGCCGGGGCCACCTCGGCGAGGTAGGTCTGCGCGCTGGGCATCTCTCCGCCGTGCGCCAGGCCCTGCAGCAGCCGGGCCACCAGCAGGATCAGCGAGGCGCCGGCTCCGATGCTGGCGAAGGTCGGGGTGATGGCGATGATCAGCGAACCAACCGAGGCCAGGCCCACGGCCATGGTCATGGCGGCCTTGCGGCCGACCTTGTCACCGATCAGGCCGAAGAAGGCACCGCCGAAGGGGCGGGCGACGAAGCCGACGGCGAAGATCGCCATGGTGGCAAGGAACGCAGAGGTCGGGTCGGCCTTGGAGAAGAGCTGGCCGGAAATGAAGGAGGCGAACGTGGCGTAGATGGCCCAGTCGAACCATTCCACGGCGTTGCCGGCGCCAATACCCAGCAGGGTCTTGAGGGTGGACTGGCCGGGGACGCCGTGCGGGGCCTGTCCGGTGCTCTGGGTGCTGCCGGCCGGGGCCAGCTGTTCCTTGATGCTCATGGGAGTTGGATCCTAGATCTGTGTGGGAGTGGGGCGGGAGTTAGTGTGAAGCCAGGGAAGCGAGCTTGGCGGTGGCCAGCTGCGTGTAGAGCGCGGTACCGCGACCCAACACCGAATCATCAAAACGTGCATACGGGGAGTGGTTGTAGGCGGCGGATGCACCATCCACGCCGGGAGTCAGCGCGGAGAGGAAGACGAAGGCGCCGGGAACCTCGTTCAGTACCCGGGAGAAGTCCTCCGACCCGGCCAGCGGACTGGCCATGGCTGCAAAGGAATCGGGTCCAAAGAGTTCGCGCACCGCATCTGCCGCAAAATGCGTTTCCGCCTCGGCATTGATGGTGGTGGGGTACTCGGTGCGGTATCCAACCTCAACCTCCAGCCCGTGGGCCCGGGCGATGCCTTGGAGCAGTGCGGGGACGGCGGCCTGAAGCTTGTCGTGGTTGGCGTTGCTGAAGGAACGGATGGTCGCCTCGAAGTAGGCGGTTTCCGGGATGATGTTGCGCACCGTTCCTGCGCGCAACACACCAACGGAAATGACCACCGGGTCAAAGATGTCGAATTGGCGGGTGACCATGACCTGTAGGGCTGTCACCATTTCCGCGGCGGCAGTGACCGGGTCCTTGGCGGCGAAGGGTGCCGAGCCGTGCCCGCCGGCGCCGCGCACCGTCACGAACAATCCGTCTGACGCGCTCATCACTGCACCTGGCTTGGCGGTGAAGACGCCGGTGGATCCCATCGAGCTCATCACATGCAGTCCGAAGGCGGCATCCACCTTCTTCCCGCTGGCCTCCAGCACGCCCTCTCGCACCATGTGGCTCGCCCCGTCCCAGCCCTCCTCGCCGGGCTGGAACATCAGCACCACATCCCCTGCAAGCGAGTCGCGGCGTTCGGCCAACAGGGTTGCGGCTCCGGCCAACATCGCGGTGTGCAGGTCGTGCCCGCAGGCATGCATGGTGTCTCCGGTCTGGGAGGCGAAATCGACACCAGACTTTTCCTGCAGCGGCAGTCCGTCCATGTCACCGCGCAGCAGCACCGTGGGGCGCTCGCCGGTAGGCGCATCGGTGGCTCCGCCGCGCAGCACCGCTGTCACGGAGGTGAGGTCGGTTCCCAGGGAAAGCTCGTATCCCAGGGGCTCGAGCCACTGCAGCACACGCTCCTGGGTGCGCGGCAGCTGCAGCCCGATTTCGGGCTCGCGGTGCAGCGCATGGCGCAGGCGGGCGATCTCCGGAAGGAGTTCGCTTGCGTCCTGCAGGATTGCGGTGGTGGCGGTGCTCATGCCGTGTGGTCTCTTCCCGGGGGTCCCGAGCCCACCAATTGGTGAGCTATATCACTATCGAGCGTGGGGCACGGCCGGGACAATGGAGGAAGATTCACGGATAATTGCACAAGGTGGCCTTCAAACCACGATTTTGTGCACACACTGAAAAAGGGGTCCCGATGGAGCTGCCGGTCGAGGACCTGCAATTGGTGCATGCACTGCAAATCGCGCCGCGGGCCAGCTGGGCCGAGCTCGGGTCGATCCTCGGGAGGCACCCCGCGACGCTCTCCGCCCGCTGGAGTCGGTTGCGCGAGGACCGCATGGCCTGGATCCTGGGGCACCTTGGCGGCCACCCCGAACAGCATTGCACCGCCTTCGTCGACGTCGTGGCGGATCCGGCACTGGTCGAGGAAGCGCGCGTTGACCTCTGCGCGATCTCGGAGGTGCTCACGGTGGACGATGCGACCAGCAGTGCCGACTTCCGGCTCACCTGTCTGGCCGCCGACTGGCTCACCATGGCCCGGGAGGTGCTGCCGCGCATCCGCGGGGCCCGCGGCGTCCAACGCACCAAGGTCTCGTTGTGCACCAAGCTCTATGCAACAGGAAACGTCTGGCGCCTGGACGTGCTCTCGCCCGTGCAGCAGGCCCAGCTGCAACGCCTCAACCAGCCACCCCTGGCGCAGCCGACCATCATCCCCGCCACGTTCTGGCCCATGCTGAGGGTGCTGATGCGCGACGGCCGTGCCACCGCCTCGGAGATCGCCCAGGCCACCGGCCAGCACCCCTCCACCACGGGCCGGGCGCTGAGGACCGCGCTGGAGACCGGCATGGTGACGATGCGTTGCGAGCTGGCAAGCCACTACACGGGCTACCCGCTGACGGTGCAATGGTTCGCGAAGGTTCCCGCGGGCACGGCGGACACCGTGGCGGCCTTCCTGATGGAGCATCGGACGCTGCGCCTTTGCGCCTCAACCACGGGGGCGGCGAACATGACGTTCATGATGCAGCTGCGCACCCCGGCGGACATCGCCGACATTGAGGCCAGGCTCGCCGCCCGGGTCCCCGGTGTCGACATCATCGAGGCCTGCGTGGGCGTGCATTCATTCAAGCGCATGGGCTGGATGCTGGATCCCGAAGGGCGTCCCACCGGGGAGGTCGTCACCTGATCGCGCCCGGGAAGGACACCTTAAACGACAATTCCCCTGCCATCCCCGAAAAGGGAAATGGCAGGGGAACCGGGTACGGAAACCGGGCGCCGCGGCGCCGTGATCTTAGTGTGCGTGTTCCTCGGCGGAGGCCGTGGCCGGCTCCTCGGCCTTGGTCAGGAAGAGGGCTATTGCCACCATGCCCACGGCGCAGATCGAGGCCACCAGGAAACCGGCGGAGAAGCCGTTGATCTGTGCCTGGATGGCGTCCGTTCCGGCCGCAGCGCCGGCACCGATCCGCGAGGCCAGCACACCGACGAGCAATGCGGTGCCGGCGGCGCCGCCCAGCTGCTGCAGGGTGGAAAGCACCGCGGAGCCGTGGGAGTGCAGGGAATGCGGCAGGGGGTTCAGTGCGGTGGTGAAGGCCGGGGTGAAGATCAGCGACAGGGCCAGCGACATGGCCAGGTGCAGCCCAATGATCACGCCGATGGCGGTCTCGGCACCCAGCAGGCGCGAGTAGCCAAAGAGCACCAGCACCAGGATCAGGGTTCCCGGGATCATCAGCGGACGCGGGCCCACCTTGTCAAAGATCCGGCCGACGAACGGCGCCAGCAAACCCATGAGCAGACCGCCGGGCAGCAGCATCAGGCCGGTGGCCAGCGTGTCCAGGCCGCGCACGTTCTGCAGGTACATCGGCAGCAGGATGATCACGCCGAAGAGCGCCACCATGGCAAGCACCATCAGGGACAGCGACAGCGTGAACGGGCGGTAGGTGAAGGTGCGCAGGTCAAGCAGCGCGTGGTCCTTCTTTTGCAGGCGCAGCTGCAGCAGCGTGAAGGCCACCAACGCCAGCACGGCAACCACGAGGATGCCCAGCGTCTGCCCGTCCAGCCCATTGGCCGACAGCCGGCTCAGACCGAAGACCAATCCGCCGAAGGCGGGGATGGACAGGATCACCGAGGGGATCGACAGCGGCATGGTGGACGCCTCGGCGACCTTGTTCAGCCGCGGTGCACCAATGAACAGTGCCGCCAAGGCGATGGGCGCGACGATCAGGAACATGAAACGCCAGTTCAGGAACTGCAGGATCAGCCCCGAAACGGTCGGGCCGATGGCCGGGGCCACGGAAATCACGATCGACACGTTGCCCATGATGACCCCGCGCCGATGGGCCGGCACCAGGTCGAGGACCGTGGTCATCAGCAGCGGCATCATGATCGCGGTGCCGGAGGCCTGGATGACCCGGGCAGCCAGGAGCAGGCCGAATCCCGGGGCCGCGGCGGCCAGCAGCGTGCCCATGCTGAACAGGCTCATCGCGAGGATGAACACTCCGCGGGTACTGAAGCGCTGGAGCAGGAAGCCGGTGGCAGGGATGACCACGGCCATGGTGAGCATGAAGATCGTCGCAAGCCACTGGATGGCTTCCTCGCTGACCTGGAACTCGTGCATGAGCACCGGCAGCGCCACGTTCATGATGGTTTCGTTAAGGATCACCACGAACGCGGAAACGATCAGCACCGTGATGGTGGCCAGATCCTTGGGATTGAGTTTGGTGCTGGTCTCGGTCACGGGTAGTGGCCTCTTCCATGAAAAGTGTGGATGGGTGATTCCGAACATTTCATTCTAGCGTCGGGGGCCTCTGGTTGATTCCCGAAAATGAAAAACATGCCGCGAATTACACAACACGGTCCGTGACGTGGCCAGCCGACCCGCAGATGGGCCAAGATGGATGCATGAACGTTCGCACTCCGGATCCCAATCCCGGCTGGCTGTCCGACGAAGACCTCTACGAGGCCCGTGCCCGGCTGCCCATGCTCTACATCGAAGCCATCCCGGTGCGCCTGGATCCGCTCGGCTATGTCATGGAGATCGGCCTGCTGCTGACCGCCGATCCCGAGGGGCGGATGCTGCGCACCTTCGTCTCGGGCCGGGTGATGTACCGGGAGACCATCCGTGCGGCGCTGACCCGCCACATCGAAAAGGACCTGGGGCACATGGCCATGCCGCAGCTGCCGCCGTGCCCCGCCCCCTTCACCGTGGCCGAGTACTTCCCGTCCCCCTCGGAGACCGGGTTGACCGATGAGCGGCAGCACGCGGTGGCGTTGGCCTACATCGTGCCGGTGCGAGGCGAATGCTCGCCGCGCCAGGACGCGCTGGAACTGACTTGGCTGACGCCCGAGGAGGCGCTGAGCCCGAACATCCAAGAGGAGTTCGCCGGAGGTCGGGAGAATCTGGTCCGCCAGGCCCTCGCCCACGTCGGCTACGTCCGCTAGCTGCGCCGGGGAACCCCGCCCGTTCGTGCGGGGTTCAGCGGGCGGTCCTGCCCCGCGGCAGGTCCATACCGTTCATGCCGACATTCTTGCACGGCCCGGCGGCGGCCCTATCCGGCCTCGGGCATCAGCCTGCGCCTGAGCCAGGAGCCGTAGAGCGCACCCAGCAGCACCACCAGCATTCCGACCAGGGCCCCGATGATGGTCTCGAGCATCCGGTCGTAGAGCAGCGTGGTGCTCAGCCCCGTCCCGATGGAGACGCCCACCAGGGCCAGCGGCGTGACGAAGATCTGGGCCAGGAAGTAATTCCGGGCGATGAACATCTCGGCCGCGAACTGCAACAACCCGATCATGGCCAGCAACACCCAGATCGGTGGCGCGAAGGCGATGACCGCGGCCATCAACACCAGACCGGTCAGGGTCCCGAGTATACGGTGGACGCCGCGGCGCACGCGGTGCCGGGTGGTGTGCCCCACCAGCGGGACCACCGCAGCCACCATGGCCCAGTAGCTGTGCCCGGTGGACAGCGCGGGGGCCAGCAGGTTTGCGATGGTGCCGGCCAGACCGGCGGCGAGCACATACATCAACGCCTCGATCCAGATGGCCAGGCGCACACGCTGCGAGAGCGGTGCCGGTTTGAGGTAGGGGCCCCACTTCGCGCCCTTGGCAAAGAGCATCCCGGAAAACCCGAGCGCGATCGCCAGCAGCACCGCTGCCAGCGCGGCGGCCATGGATTCGGCCGGCGGCGGCTGGTGCGGCATCGAGGCGATGGCCGCGAAGGCGAAGATGTGGAAGAGCGAACCGCCGGGACGCAATTGCAGGTAGCCGGTGACCACCGAGCAAATCCCCGAGACCACGGTGGTCAGCCCCACGATCATCCAGGCGCTCGCGGCCCGGTCGTCGTGGTTGACGAGGTAGTGCGAGGCCAGGGCCGCGGCAAGGATGACGACCAGAAACAGGCCCCCGGCCTTGGACTGGGCCACGAGCCTGTTCGCGTAGCCCGGCACCCGGCCGTAGACCCCGGTGAAGGCGCCGAAGATCACGAAGACCATCAGGTCCAGGCGGTCGATGGCCAGCAGGCCAAAGAGCGGGACGAAGATCCCCACGGCCGTGCGCAGCGCGATCCAGTGGTCGTTGGTCGACGGACCCAGGGTCAACAGGCTCCCAAACTTCTTGTCCATGTGTTCCGTGGCTCCTTGGGCGTGGTCGGTGTTTCCTCGCGGCTGCGTCGAGGGCGCGCGTCGCAGCACGTCCCCACGCATATACGCTACGCTCCCATCCCCCCTCGCAACCCGATCCTATGAGCCATCCCACGCGCCGGTTTTGCCGGCTTCAGTGGCGCATGCGGCACACTTGATAGGTGCCCAACGATTTTCTTGATGCCGCAGTTACCCATCCGCGCCAGTCCGCCTTTTCCTTTTCGGTCGGCACCCGCCTGAGCAATCCCGACGGTTCGGTGTCCAACGGCCGCACCGGAGTGATCACCACCCCGCACGGGCAAATCAAGACCCCGGCATTCATTGCCGTGGGCACCAAGGCCACTGTCAAGGCCGTCCTGCCCGAATCCGTGGCACAGCTCGGCGCCCAGGCGGTGCTGGCCAACGCCTACCACCTGTACCTCCAGCCGGGCTCCGACATCCTCGATGCCGCCGGCGGGCTGGGCAGGTTCATGAACTGGTCCGGACCCACCTTTACCGACTCCGGTGGATTCCAGGTGATGAGCCTGGGCTCGGGGTTCAAGAAGGTCATCGACATGAAGTCGGTGGACCAGTCCGGTCCGGACGACGCGGTGGCCCCGGGCAAGGAACGCCTGGCCAATGTGGACGACGACGGCGTCTGGTTCAAGAGCCACATCGACGGCACCCGGCACCGTTTCTCCCCGGAGATCTCCATGAAGGTCCAGCACGAGATCGGGGCGGACATCATGTTCGCCTTCGACGAGCTGACCACCCTGCAGAACTCCCGCGGCTACCAGGTCGAGTCGCTCGAGCGCACCCGGCTGTGGGCGCAGCGTTGCGTGGCCGAGCACTTCAACCTCACCGATTCGCGCGTGGGCAAGGACTACCAGGCCCTCTTCGGAGTGATCCAGGGCGCCCAGTACGAGGACCTGCGCCGTCAGGCCTGCCAGGACCTGGGGGCCATGGCCTTCGACGGCTTCGGCATCGGCGGGGCGCTGGAAAAGGAAAACCTGGGCACCATCGTGGGCTGGTGCGCGGAGGAACTTCCCGAGAACAAGCCGCGGCACCTGCTGGGCATCTCCGAACCCGATGACATCTTCACCGCCATCGAAAACGGGGCCGACACCTTCGATTGCGTCTCCCCCACCCGGGTGGCCCGCAACTCGGCGTTCTATACCCCGCACGGCCGCTTCAATCTCTCGGGCCAGCGCTACAAGAGGGACTTCACACCCTTGTCCGAGGAATGCGACTGCTACACCTGCGAGCACTACACCCGCGCCTACATCCACCACATGTTCAAGGCCAAGGAACTGATCAGCCACACGCTGATCTCCATCCACAACGAGCGCTTCGTGGTGAAGATGGTCGACGACGCCCGACTGGCCATCGAGGACGGCACCTTCCACGAGCTCAAGGAACGGGTCATGTCCCGCTACTACGCCGGGGCTCCCGATCCCCAGGGGTTGGTGACCGTCGCGGTCTGATCGTGGTGGCGGGCCCTAGGCCGCCGTTTCGGGGCGCCTTGGCCGCAGCCTGCGCACGCCGATGAACAGCAGCACGGCCAGGCCAATCGCGGCCACGACCACCAGCACCGGAAGGGCAATGGCCAGCAGGCTCAATCCCAGCGAGGCCCCGTCCTCCGCGGTGCTCACCACCGGGGCGGCAACCCCGGCGGTGCCCAGGTTCAGCAGCGGCCTCGAGCCGGACTTGAGCAGGTGGAAGACCAGCGCGATCGCCGCGCCAATGAGCAGCGGCACCCACTGCGCCGAGCCGAAGGTGTTACCCGGGTCGTCCACGGCAATCGTTTCGGCGCCGACTCCGGAGGCAAAGACGAGCCCACCGGAGGCAGGGCGCACCACCGTTTGCAGCGCGTCGTTGACCGAGTCGACGACCGGAATCTTGTCGGCGACGACCTCGATGAGCAGCAGCACCGCCAGGATGCCCAGGGCCCAGCCGTTGGAGAGCCAGCCCCAGCCATCGGGCAACGCCACCCACGAGGTGAAGCGGTTGAGCAACCCCAGCACCAGCAGGGGGATGTACGCGTTCAGGCCCGCGGCCGAGCTCAGCCCGGCGGCCGTGAGTAGTTCCATGTGCCCAGACTAGGCGCAGCCGTGGCGGGAACACGGCAACGTGCCGGTTCCGTTTTGGTCAGCGGCCAACACCGGGGAAGATCGACGTCGATCCGAACAGCGCATTGGCGATGAAGACGGGCAATGAAAAGGCGGTGTTCCTTCGCCGCGCGGGCGAAGGGCCACCGCCCCCGTATTCGTGTTGCTGTTTGTCTATGCGGCGGTTCCCGGCACCGGGGCCTGCAGCTCGTAGCTGGGCTCGCGGCGTTTGAACCAGCGGATGACCAGCGTGGTCACCGGCACGAAGAGGAACTCCACCGCCGTCTTGTAGACGAACCCGACCACCACGTAGTTGATGAACGTGGGCATGTCGGTGATGCCGATGACGGTGGCGGCGATCGAGCAGAAGATCAGGGTGTCGGCGAATTCGCCCACCCCGGTCGAGCTCATCAGGCGGCCCACCAGGCCGCGTTCGCCGAAGCGTTCCTTCATCTTCACCAGCACCCAGGAGTTCAGGGTCTGCCCGACCACGAAGCCGAGCAGCGAGGCCAGGACGATGAGCCAGACAGGGCCCAGCGTGCGTTCGAGGGCTTCCTGCCCGTCATACCATTCGGCCGCGGGCAGGTGGATCATGATCCAGAAGCACAGGGTCGAGAAGGCCGCCAACGCAAAGGTCGTGACGATGGCCCGGCGGGCGACCTTGAATCCGTAGACCTCGGAAATGACGTCACCGAGGATGTAGGCCAGCGGGAAGAGGAAGAATCCGCCGTCGGTGACGATGGGGCCAAAGGTGACGCCCTTGGCCGCACCGACGTTGGAAAGGATGACCACGACGGCCATCAGGGCAAGCACGGTTGAAAAGTAGGGGCTTCCCGCAGACGCAAAAATGGCGCGCGAAGCCTTCGGACGTTGTGTTGTTGAGGCGGCGTTTTCGCCCATGGTGATTCCCAATCGAAGAAGTGGTTCGCCAAGTCGATCCCGGGGCAACGATTTCCGTCGCGATCGACGTACTTGAGGGAAATCGGGGCCGTGGGGACCACTCGCTGTATTAGCACTTGAGGTTCAAGTATCCCACGCCTTTCTGGCCCCCGTTTTGGCACTTTCTCCCTTGCTGTGGCCCGATCGGGCGATCACGTCCGGCATTTCACCGCCCAGGGCCCGGGAATCATAGTTTTGAACGTGTTCAAAACTGGCTATAATGGACGCTAGCGCAGAGAGTGGAAAGGAGCGCCATGAGGAAGCCGACTGCCAAGAGCATGCAGACCCGCCAGCTGCTGCTGGACACCGCCATGGGGCTCTTCGCCACAAAGGGGTTCGCCGGGACCACAATGCGCTCCATTGCCATGGAATCCGGGCTTTCCCTGGGCAACGCCTACTACTACTTCGAGTCCAAGGACGCCATCGTCCACGAACTTTTCCGGGACCTGCTCGAGAAGCACCGGAGCGCCACGTGGCCGCTGTTGGTGCCGGGGAACAACCTGGAGACGAACCTGCGCCTTGCGCTGGACAAGGCCCTGGAAATCATGACGCCGTTCCGCGAGTTCGGACCTACGTTTATCCGCACGGCCTTTGCCGGTTCCAATGCCGAGCTCGGCAATCTCCAGCGCGCCCTCGAACTCGGATTATGGCGGCAGGTGGTGGCAGCCAGCAGGCCCCTGCCGCCGTTGGCCATCCGCACGGATCTGCCCCAGCTGCTGTGGTTGATCCAACGCGGCATCTTCCTCTTTTGGGCCTATGACGCCTCACCCGGGGCCGCGCGCAGCCACAGGCTCATCAAGAACGTGGCCCCGGTGATCGCCCGCCTGGTCGTGCTCTCGCGCATGCCCGTGGTCCGCAGCATTCTCGATGACGTGATTTCACTGGTGCGCACCGCGTCCTGACCCTCTCCGGACCTCGATTTGGTGCCCTGCCGAACCGGCAATCCCGGATTCGGCCGCTGCAGGCGTAGAGTCGATCGTGAACCTTGCGAGGGGCGCGAAGGCGCAACGGTCGCCACAGATCAGCGCTCATTTTGTGTCCTGAGTCGTTTGCCCGTTGCCCGTCCTTGGAACAGGAGCCACCAGATGCCATTCGAGTCCACAAGCCTTCCACCCTGGGTCCAGTCCTTCGCCCTGATTCGTGACCGTACGTTGGTCCGTGACGAATCGGGCCGGCTGCACAGCCTTGCCGATGACGGAAGCAACTACGAAATCACCTGCAACTGGCCCGCTGCCGACTCACTCCCCGCACTGTTGGCGGATCCCGGCCTTTCCGCGCACCAGGGACAGACCAGATTGACGTTCCTGGGCGCACCCAACGAGGCGGTCGGCCGTGAACTTGCCTCACAGGGCTGGAGCCTGAGCGATCGGCGGGTGCTTCTGGTCGCGCTCGCCAACGACGTGGAGCAGGTGGTTGCGCTGCCGGAAACGGCAACACTTTTCGAGGCCCCCATGAACGACTATGACGTGGTTGAAATCGCCGACTTCGACTCCCCGGCGGGCCGGGGCCGGATCCGCTTTGCCGAGGGCTTCGCGTTGCTGGGCGATCCGAGCATCACAGCCACCTGGAACGTCGAGCAGTTTCGCGCCGCGATCCTGGCAAACCTGGCTGCCGCGGCGGCGCGCCAAGGGCTGCCGTTGCTTTTCATGGTCACCAGCGCGGACACCGCCGCCGGAACACGCGCCGAACGCGCCGCAGGCTGGTCCAATGCGACACAGCTGACCACTTTCACCACTGCCTAGGCTCCGACCCTTTCGCCTCGCGCCTGCCGGTCGGTCCCGGGCGTGTGAGGGTGCGCTGGAAACCGCCCTAAAATGAATGCATGACTTCTGCCTCCACCGGGACCCGTCCCGCAGTTACCCTGACCATCGCCGGCTCCGAAGCAACCGGCGGCGCCGGCGCCCAGGCCGACCTGAAGACCTTCCAGGAACTGGGAACCTACGGGATCGTTGCCTTGACCTGCATCGTGTCCTTCAACCCGAAGGACAACTGGAACCACCGCTTCGTGCCGGTCGAGGCCCAGGTGATCGCCGACCAGCTCGAAGCGGTCCAGACCTGCTATGCAGGCGACCTGAAGACCGTCAAGCTTGGCATGATGGGCTCCCCCGCCACCATCGACACGGTGGCTGCCGCGCTGAAGAACCAGACGTGGGACAACGTCGTGCTGGACCCGGTGCTGATCTGCAAGGGCCAGGAACCGGGCCACGCCCTGGACACCGACGAGGCTCTGAAGGCGAACCTGCTGCCGCTGGCCACGTTCGTCACGCCCAACCACTTTGAGGCCGAGTCCCTGTCCGGGATGGTCATCAACAACGTCGAGGACCTGACCGAGGCCGCAAAGAAGATCCACGCGCTCTCCGGCGCGGCAGTACTGGCCAAGGGGGGAATCCGCCTGGCCGGCAGCGAGGCAGTGGACGTGTTCTACGACGGCGAGACCCTTGAGATCCTCTCCGCTCCGAAGGTAGGCGAGGTCGCAGTGTCGGGCGCCGGATGCTCGCTGGCTGCGGCCATCACCGCCGAGCTGGCCAAGGGCGAGACCCCACTGCAGGCCGCACGCAACGCCAAGGCCTTTGTCACCGAGGGCATCAAGAACCGCGTATCCTCCGCAGCACCCTTCGACGCCTTGTGGCAGGGTGGCACACGCTAGGGTTTCACACCCGGCCCACCCTGGTTCAAGCGCTGGTCCCGTGCACGCACGGGACCAGCGCTTCTTGCGTTTCCCCCCAGAAACGCTTTCGGAACACCGGCACCTTGCCCGCGGGTCGTTGCGTTGGCGTCCTTGCCCGATGCCAACAGCACGTTCCCGAGCGCAGTGCCGGCGCCGCGGGCGGTAAGCCTCCCCAAGAGGTTCACCGACTGACCATAGGCTATCGATCGCCTCCGACACCTTGCCGTCGTGGGCCCGGGGTCTCTTCCCCCGCCCCGCGCCCACGGGCAGGACTGACCGCCCGGCGGCCAGCCGACCTGCCCGATTTTAGGCATTCTCCGTGACATATTTGGAGAAATCTCAAACAACCCCTTGATATGTGCCTCGACTCACATAGGATGTGGCGTGGGACGGGCCCCGACAAGCGGTCATGGGATTCCTCCCGCATCACTCCCACCGGATTCAAGGAGAACCATGTCCAACCCGCGTCGTCAAAGACTTGCGCGGACGATCCTGGCTTCGGCCTCGGGGCTTGCCCTGGCCGTCACCATGTCCGTCCCCTCCCTTGCGGCACCCCCCACGATCGACCCGGCACCGGGTGCGGATTCACCTTCCCTCGGCGGCCTTGATCCCAAGGCACTGAAGAACCTGAAGGTCTCCGGCCCCCTGGCCTTGGCCAAGGGCGAGGTCTCGGTCTATGTGCAGTTCGAGGGTGAAGGTGCCTTCGAGGCCACCCAGCCCGACAGCGCCAAGGCGCCCCGCGGCAAATCGGTCAAGAACCCCGCCAAGGTCAAGGAAATCCGCGCCGGCATCACGGCCAAGGGCGAGGCTGCGGCCAAGGCCGCGAAGGCCGATGTCATCTACACGACCACCAACTCCCTTCCCGGCGTGGCCCTGCGCGGGGACGCCGAGGCCTTGCGCGCCCTGGCCTTGCGCGCCGACGTCAAGAAGATCACCGCGATCGTCCCCAAGACCCAGGAGAACAAGAACGCGGACATTGACACCCGCGCCCTTCAGGCGTGGAACACGCTGCAGGAGACCGGCGAGGGAATCCGCATCGCGGTGCTGGATACCGGCATCGACTACACGCACGCCGGCTTCGGCGGCCCGGGCACGCTCCAGGCCTACTCGGAGGCGCAGTCCTCCACCGACCTGCCCGCCAGTGACTCCGGGCTGTATGACCCGGCCAAGTTCATCGGCGGCTGGGACCTGGTGGGTGATGACTACAACGCCGACCCGAGCGCACCGGACTACCAACCGGTTCCCCACCCCGATTCAAACCCCTTGGACTGCGCCTCGGCCGGCCACGGCACCCACGTCTCCGGCTCGGCCGCCGGGTACGGGGTGAACGCGGACGGAACCACGTTCAGCGGGGACTACACCACGCTCTCGGCCGACGAGGTGTCGGGCATGCGCATCGGCCCTGGCAGCGCCCCGGAAGCCGCACTGGTCGGCATTCGCGTCTTCGGCTGCGGCGGATCCTCCTCTGTGGTCGGCCAGGCCCTGGACTTCGTCCTTGACCCCAACAACGACGGCAACTTCGATGACCGCGCCCAGGTCGTGAACATGTCCCTCGGCTCGGACCACGCACCCGCGGACGACCCGGAAAACGACATCGTCAACGCACTGACGGACCTGGGCATCCTCTCGGTCGTGGCCTCCGGCAACGCCGGGGACGTCACCGACGTCGGCGGCTCGCCGGGCAACGCCCGTTCCTCGCTGACGGTGGCCAACTCCGTGGCCTCCCGGGTCACCCTGGACGGCATCACTGTCAACGCCCCCGCCGAAGCCGCGGGAACGGCTGCCGGCCAGTACTCGGCCAACTTCAACTACACCGCCGCGGACCCGGCAACGCTGACCGGCGACGTCGCCATGGCCCCGGCGGCCAACGCCTTCGGCTGTTCCCCCTTTGAGGCCGGCTCCCTGACCGGCAAGTGGGTTTGGCTGCAGTGGAGCGAAAACCTCGAGTTCCCCTGCGGCTCGGGCACCCGCTTCAACAACGCACAGGCCGCCGGTGCCACCGGCGTCATCCTGGACTCCGAGGTCTCGGTCTTCGAGGCCGGCATCGCCGGCAACGCCACGATCCCCGGGGCGCAGTTCACCAAGGCCTACTCCGACCAGCTGCGTCCCTTCGCCGAGGCCGGCACGCTGAACGTCACCCTGGATCCGGCCCTGGTCGGCACCGCCTCTGCCGAGTCGGGACTCGGGGACACCCTGAATTCCTCCTCCTCGCGCGGCGTGCACGGCTCGGAGGGAATCGTGAAGCCAGACGTCGCAGCCCCCGGCACGCTCATCGGCTCGGTAGGCGTCGGAACGGGCACCGGCCCGGCAGTCATGTCCGGCACTTCGATGGCGACCCCGCACACCGCGGGAATAGCCGCCCTGGTCGCAGGCAGCGGCAACTACACCGCCCTCCAGGTCAAGTCGATCGTGATGAACACCGCGGCCGTGGACATCCTGGCCGCCAACGGCAAGGCCTACGGGCCCAACCGCGTGGGTTCCGGGCGGGTCGTCGCCGATGCCGCGATCAGCACCCCCGCCTACGCCTACGCCACGGCCGATCCGGACCTGACCACCGTGGTCTTCGGCGTCGTCGAGGTGGACCAGACCAAGTACAAGGCCGCCAAGTACATCACCGTGGTCAACAAGTCCGATGCGACCCAGACCTACAACGTGAAGTACGTGCCGGCCACCGAGATCCCGGGCGCGAGCTACAGCCTGGACCGCAGCAAGGTCACGCTCAAGGCCGGGGCCAGCACCCAGGTCAAGGTCACCCTGAACGTCGACGCACGCAAGTACGCCAAGACCATCGATCCGACGATGGACCGTGTGCAGCTTGGCCTGCCGCGCGCCTGGGTCGCCGATGTCTCGGGCCGCGTGGAACTGAGCAGCTCCACCGCCCCGACGCTGCGCGTCCCGGTCCATGCTGCACCGAAGCTGGTCTCCGACATGGAGGCGAAGAGCATCAAGCTCGCCGCCGGCGCCACCTCCGGCACCATCGCGCTGGCCGGCGATGACATCCTGGCCGGATCCGGCGACACCCAGGTGGTCTCGCTGGTGTCCGCCTTCGAGCACGGAGCCTCCTCGGTCCGCCTGCCCGACAGCGCCGACGAGGTTCCCGGGGCGCGGGAGATGGACCTGCAGCACGTCGGTGCCGCATCCACCGCCCCCACCGCAGGCGCGGCCGACGGCCTGCTCAACTTCGGTGTCAGCACCTGGGGCAACTGGGCCCACCTGGCCGGCGCCACCGAGGTCGACATCGAGATCGACACCACGGGCGACGGGGTGCCGGACTTCGTCACCTTCAACACCTACGTCGACGAGCTGGATGCCGACCTGGTGGCCACCTACAGCCTGCAGTCCTTCGAACAGGTCGACCTGCAACTGCTCAACGGCCTGACCGGCGACGTGGACTCCAACACCTTCGACACCAACGTGGCAAGCTTCCCGGTGTCACTGGCGGCCCTGGGCCTGGAGGGGTCCAGCGCCCCGATCTCCTACCGCGTGAGCACGTACTCCTTCTACAACTCCGACGAATCCGGGGCCCTGGCTCCGGTGGATGAGACCGATTGGATCGACTTCAATGCGATCGCCCCGGAATTGTCCTTCGCCGGTGCCGGAACCGTGTTTGCCGACCTGGACAAGAACAAGCTGACCGCCACCGTCGCCTCGGCGACCACGGAGGCCAAGGCACTGTTCCTGCACCTGCACAACGCCTCGGGCAACCGCGCCCAGGTGGTGGATGTGGAGGTGCGCAACTAGCAGGTAAGAACGGGGCCGAGTGAACAATCGGCACCAAAGGCGCGGCCCGGGGTTTGGTCGGTGGAATTCTTTTCACCGTCCACCCCGGGCCGCGCCTTTTCCGGGTGCCGGCGGCCCGCGGGTCTAGGCTCGGACCCATGGATGACGCGTTGGCCTTTGCGGCCCTTCTCCGGCAGCTTCCTGCGGGTTCGGTGGCCGCCTACCGCGGACCCGGGGCCGGGGCGCGGATGCACGTTTCCGGTCCGGCGGAACCGTTGCCGGTCTTCAGCGTGACCAAGATGTTCGTCGCCGCCGGCATCCTGCGTGCCGTCGATGCCGGGCTGCTCACGCTCGCGGACCCCCTGGCTTCGCGCCTGCCCGGCGCCCCCACGGGCTGCACGATTGCCCAGGTGCTCACGCACACCGCGGGACTGGGCAACTACACCGCACACCCTCAATACCTGCAGGCCGTCATGGAGGACCCCGGTGAGCCCTGGGACCTGGAGGCGATTGCCGCCGCCAGCAACCCTGGCATGCCGGGCACCTTTGCCTACAGCAACACCGGATATTGGTACCTTGGCGCCATGCTGGAAGAAGTCACAGCAATGTCCCTGGGCCAGTACCTGCATCGGGAGATCTTCGAGCCCGCCGACATGGCATCGACCCGCTATCCGGAACCCGAAACCTCGATAACGCCCTCCGGATACTCGACCCTGTGGGCCGGGCCCGCCGGGGCGGCGTTCTCCACTCCTGCGGACTTGTTGTGCTTCGGGGACCTCTTCTCGGATTCCAACCCGTTGTTCCCCTCGACGCTCTCGGCCGCCACCCGCGCGGCGTTCATGGACTCGGTTCCCGTGGAGGCGCAGGCACCCTGGCGCGAACCGCGTTACGGCGCCGGGGTCATGATCGACCCCGGGCTGCGCCTCTGGGGCCACGGAGGGGCGGGTCCCGGCTACCGCGGTGCCGTCTTCACGTCGCTGGCCACCGGTGCCGGTGCCGCTGTCATTTGCCCCGGCCAGACGGATTTCAGTCCGGAGTCCGTACTTCTGTCATTGCTGGGCTCCCCCCCGCTGAGGACCCCTGTCCCGGGTCCGGCTTGCCGCTTGCCGCGTCTCTAGCGCCGGTCCTTGACCCGGAGCACGTGCAGTGCAGCGGAGTCGATGATGCTGGCAAAGGCAGGGTCCTTGCTCGCCTTGGCATGCAACGCACTGGCGATGGCCGGCATCTTTCCGGCGTCGACGCATAGCATCATGGTTCCCCCGGCCTCAAAGAAGCGCAGGGCCCGGGTGTCATGGCCCCAGGGTGCAAGCTGCGCGGCGTCGCACAAGTCGTCCGAGACGATGATTCCGTTGAATCCGAGGTCTTCGCGCAGCATTCCGCGCATGATGGTCGAGGAAAACGGGGCAATGTTCTTGGCGTCGATCTTGGAGTAATAGGCGTTCGAGACCATCACCCAGTCGTTGCCCGCGGCGATGCCGTCGCTGAAGGGCTTGAGGTAGGCGTCCTTCCGGGTGGTCTTGGCGTCGGTGACGTTCTTTGCGGTGTCGGTGTTCTTGGTGACGCGTCCGAGTCCCGGGAAATGCTTGATGACCGGGTCAACACCCGCCGTCAGCATTCCGGCGGAAAAGGCCCGGGAAGCCGCCGAGACGGTTTGGGGGTCGTACCCGTATTCCCGTTTCCAGTGGCCGATGGGCCCGTTGGAGGGAGCGAAGGAGGCCGAGGGGACGGTGTCGGCCACCGGGGCCAGGTTGACGTTGATCCCTGCCCTGGCCAGTTCCTTGCCCCAGTCGGCGGCCCTTTCGCGCAGCGTCCCGGCGGCCCAACCGCCCTGGGTCAGGGCTGCCGGCAGGGATGAGAAACCGCTGCCCTTCAGGACCTGGACGGAACCGCCTTCCTGGTCGGTGGCCACGAATGGGTCAACGTCCACGGACAGTGACTTGGAGATGGTTGATTCGACCCGCTCGACCGCTGCCGCCGTGGCCTCGGTCCCGGCGCTGCTTCTGCCCTTGAGGAAAAAGTTCCCCA
This sequence comes from Paeniglutamicibacter sp., assembly GCF_046714615.1. Lineage (NCBI taxonomy): Bacteria > Bacillati > Actinomycetota > Actinomycetes > Micrococcales > Micrococcaceae > Paeniglutamicibacter > Paeniglutamicibacter sp. Next base: position 23,164 of record NZ_JBKKAP010000184.1, on the reverse strand, counting down.
GCTCGTGGTCAGCCATGACCGACCGGTCGGCCGAGCTGCTGCCGGTGGCCGGGATGCCCACCATGAGGACCTGTCCGATTCTTTCCTTCAGGCTCATGGCAGCCAGCGTCTTTTCGGCGGCGCCTTGAGCCGGTGCGGGAGTGTGTGGGGTTCCAGGCGCCGGCGATGTTGCCTGACTCGTGCTTGAGCTTGGGACCGCCGCTTGTGCCGGGCCGGAAGGGGACGAGGTGCTCCCGGTAGTCGAATTGCCGGGGGTGCTTGTCGGTGTGGGGGCAGGGGTCGGGGCGCAACCAGCCAAAACCAAGGCGGGCAGGAACACCAACGGGAGTATCCTGCGGCGCAGGGAAATTGTTGCTCGTGAATTGCTCATGGTGCGCAGCCTCTTTTCTCCAACATCTTCAGCGTGCCAGAAAAAAGGCAGGACGGGGCATTTGAACTCACAAATCGTGAAGAGACACTCGTCGCCCTCGATGCCGGCGCGCTGAGAGGTCGCAATGCAGATCCGGGCCGGAACTTTTTCATGAAAAGTTCTTTCCATTGTTTGGCGCAGTTTCCTCTGTCCAACGCGAAGGTATCGACGGGCAAGCCTATGCTGGGCACAGGACACTTCGAGGAGGAACCGATGGCACCGAGCACACTCCTAAGAACCACCCACGCCGAGGGCACGCCGCCGGCGGGCGAAGCCCGCCGGCGGTCCCCGCAAGAACCCTTTGATACCGAGCTGGTGCCCGATGTCTGGCAGATGCCTTCCCGCGGCATTGAATGGTGTGATTGCGGGCAGCATCATGACATGGACCGGAAAATTGTGCTCGACTTTGCTGAGGCCGTGGTTGAAGACCGGGAATGGATGACGCACGACGAAGTCGTCGACGCGGCCATGGACCTGTGGAACTACGAGTCTGTTTGCGAGTTCTTCCTCATGGCCATCCGTCGGTCGGCGAGCGCCGTGAACGGTGGGCCCGCACAGAAGTATCGCTTTGAGCGCGGGCTCGAAATCGTGGCGTTCTTTTCCAAGACCTGGCAAGGTTGCCCGGAGGAAGTTTGCTCCTTCGTGCATGACCACCAGGATTAGGCCTTCACCACCGGGATTTCTGCCCAGTCCGTGGTGAATTTGGGCGACGAGTATTCCCTTTTCATTGACCATCCCGGTTCAACCGCCAGTCCCCCGGAGCCAAGTCCAATGGATTTGTTCCCGAATTTTGCCTTGACGGCGCCCAGCACGTCACCGACATGCTTGACGGCGATGTCTTCCTCGAAGATTCCGAAAGCGGCTTGCCCGGGTTCCGGCTGCAACCCGGAGAGCACGACCCCGCCGCGTACGTACGAAGCGCCGGGTCGCATGATTTCACGCATGGCGCCGACGGCCAGTCGGGTGAGCAGGATCGGGTCCTGGGTCGGCGAGGGCAGTTTGAGCGTCACCGAGGGGAACGAGGCTTCCCCTCCGGCGAAGCGACTCGTGCCTGCGGTGACAGTGAGCAGCGTGGCCCAGAGCCCGTCGGACATCAGCCTGGCCGCACCACGCTGGGCGTAGATCGACATGACCTCGACCATGTCCTCAATGGTGGTCACGGGGCTGGAAAAGGACCGCGAATACATGATTTGTTGCTTGTCGGCGCGTTCCTCGTTGTGGGGAATACACGGCGTTCCGTTGAGTTCCAACACGGTGCGTTGAAGGACGACGGAGAACTTCTTGCGGATCTCGGTGACGTCAGCTGCCTTGAGGTCCGCAATGCTGGCGATACCCATCCCGGCCAGTTTCGTACCGGTGCGGGCACCGACTCCCCACAGGTCGGTGACCGGGACGCGTGATTGGATTTGCTCAACCAGGCTCGGGTCCATGGAGTCCATGGAACACACGCCACCCAGGTGCGCATTGTGCTTGGCCACGTGGTTCGCGAACTTCGCCAGGGTCTTGGTCGGTGCCACACCCACGCAGACCGGCACTCCGACACCTCGCCCAACGGCCGTGCGGATGCGTGTGGCAAGCTCTCCGAGCTGGTCCGGATTGCCTTGGACACCGAGGAAGGACTCGTCAATGGAGTAGACCTCTTGCCAGGTGCCGAACCGCGAGAGCACCTCCATGACCCGGGCGCTCATGTCCCCATACAGTTCGTAGTTGCTCGAGCGTACGGCCATGCCATGGCTTTGGATGAACTGCTTGACCTGGAAGAAGGGGGCTCCGGTCGTGATCCCCAGGTCCTTGGCCTCCTGCGAGCGCGCGACAACGCAACCGTCGTTGTTGGAAAGGACGACAACGGGCCTGCCAACGAGTTTCGGGTCGAAGGCACGCTCGCAGGAAACGTAGAAGTTGTTCACGTCCACCAAGGCAATACGGTCACTCACGATGCCCTCCATCGTTGCGTCGGGACGCAGCGCCCGAGCACCGCGGTGCTTGTCGGGTTCTTCATGGGCGTTCCTTCACTCTATGGATGCGGTTGCGCCGGTCCACCATCACCACTGTGCCGACACAGATCGGTTACTGCACTCCTGGCCAAGGTGTCCTCGATTGAGCCCTTCGGGGACCCCGGGTCAGAGCGGGCGCCCATAGGGATAGTCCACCCACGGCCCGATTCCTTCCTCCGGGCATTCCTTCTCGGCGCCGTCGCGCACGCACCACGGGTCGGCGGGGTAGCGCCATCCTTGAAGCACCGCGTCGATCCTGACGCCCTGCTCTTCCCGACCATCGGCGAAACGTGCATCGTGCTGGACGCTCCGGTAGCGGGTCTTGGGCCAGTGGCGCCGCCGCTTCCAGGATGCGCTGGCTCGAACGGCGATGGGCAGTTCGGCGCTATCGTCCCGTTCTTGTTTTGGCTCCATGTGGCGCTCCCCCTGATGTCGATGACCGGAGTCATCCAGTGCGGCATTTTTCGTTCCAGGGTTGGCCGCAGCACTGCAAAATCCTGCATCAGGTGCACTTCCGCGTACTAGACATGGTGCAGGCATCGCGTGACGACACCCCAGATGGAGGTTTCCTCGGCCACGGCTTCGGCCTCCTCGACCGGTTGCTCGTCACTGGCCAGGACCATGGAGCCCCGGTGCTCCACCAGCCGGCGGATGACCAGCTCCCCCTCCTGGATGGCAATGACCACCGACCCGTCACGCGGAGCCAGGGCCCGGTCCACAATGACCTCGTCCCCGTGGCCGATCCCGGACGATGCCATCGAGTTGCCGGAAACACGCATGAGAAAAGTGGAGGTCCGATCGCGAATCAGCAGCCGGTTCAAGTCAATTCCGCCGTTGTAGTAGTCCCTGGCGGGGGACGGGAACCCCATGGCTTCAACAGCACCAACGGGCCCTTGGGAATCAGGAGACGGTGGCTGCGGCAAATCCATTCCGAACACGACCGCCACCTTTCCTAGAACATAGATTCGATGCCAAGCCTACCAGCGGCCGCCGTCGCTGACGGCCCAGCCCCCGAAGTTCCGCGGTTGCCGCCATCACGGCGAGGGCCGTTCCAGCCCACCGGGCGCCCATGGTTCAGCAGGCAGGACCAGAAAGAAACCACCAATGATGTGCGGGGCCCGGCAACCGTCATTTTCGCCGGTTCGCCGGTTCCTCGACCCAGGGAAGCACTTGCCATATTTCATGCGGTGGTCCCACCCTGCTGGAACCGGCCTCCTCGACCCAGCCTGACACTTGGTCGCCCGTCGCCGGGATCGAGGGGAAGGCGGTCGCAGCTACGACGATCCCTGCGTTGGCACAGCTTCCCCCGCCAGTCGGCTGCTGCGCTTGTGCCGCGGAGCCTTGGGCGAGAGCGTGGTCGCCTCGGCGAAGGCGCCGATGCCCAGCAGCTTTTCGTGGTTCATGAAGCCAGGCTTTTCCTTGCCCCAGGGTCAAGGCCAAGGTCAACCATCATGCGCCAAACTATTTGTTTGCCCGGGAGGCAGAGATCTCCGCGTGGATGTGGTCCATGTGCATCGTGGTCGCGTTCCATCCGCGAGAGGATTCCAGGTGCTTGCCCCAGCCGCCGGTTGAATACGGTCCCCACTGGCCGTCCTCGGCCAGCCACAGCTCATCCCGCCAGATCAGGTAGCTGATCCCCAGCCGTTCGTGGTTTTCCACCAGGTACTGGGCAATCCGGTCACCGGCCTCGATGCCGGCGGCCGAGGAATAGTCCTTGATCATGAAGTCCGCGGCCAGCCCCGAGCTGTGCCCGATGGAGCCGGCGCGCGAGCCTCCTACGCTGCTGATGCTTGATCCGAAACGGTCTCGCACGTCCCTGATCATTAACCGGGTCATGGGCCGCAGCTCCTGCGGCGCCCGGTACTCGACGCTGGTGAGCAGCGTGTTCTTGATCCAGCCCGTTCCCTTCGAGGTCTTGACCTGCGACCATCCCTCGGAGGTCTTCAGGAAGGACATTTTTTGGTTCGCGGGGACGACCCCCAGGGTGCTGAAGGAGGTTGAGGGGCCGGTACGGACGTTGGCGGCGTAGGCGGTCCACCGATATGAGGTGGAATTGCTGCTCGGCTCGGTGGTGGCCAGCGACGAAGTGGGGATCCAGCCCTGTCCTGTCGGCGTGTCAATGTAGGACCAGTTTCCGGCGCCCTTGATCAGCCTGACCTTGGTTCCGCCGGTTTGCACCGCAAGGCGGTTGGAGGACAACGAGGCCTTGGCGTAAATCGCCTGGGTGCCGTCCACCCAGCGGTTGGCGCCGGCGACCGGATTGGATTCGGGTGCCTGGCTGGCGGCCTTCGTCAAATAGTTGGAACTCACCCACCCGGTCCGCGAACCGGCCTTCACCTCCCACCAGACACCACTGGCCTTGCCCGTCCTGGCGACAGCTGTGCCTTTCTGGAGAACGGCCAGCGACTTGAAATGGGTGCCGGCGTTCTGCCGCAGGTTCAAGTTCGCATTTGTTCGATGGGTAGCAACCGAGGTGGGCGCGGGCGCGGTGCCACTGGACTTCGTCAAGTAGTTGGAGCTCACCCACCCTGTCCGCGAACCGGCCTTCACCTCCCACCAAACACCGCTGGCCTTGCCTGTCCTACTGACCGCGGTTCCCTTCGCGAGAAGAACCAGCGATTTGTGATGGGTGCCGGGACTCTGCCGCAGGTTCAGATTCACACTCGTTCGATGGGTCGCAACCGTCCGGGGCGCCGGCGCCTTGCCGGCGGCCTTCGCCAGATAGACGGAACTCACCCACCCGGTCCGCGAACCGGCCTTCACCTCCCACCAAACACCGCAGGCCTTGCCGGTCCTGGTGACCGCGGTTCCCTTCGCGAGTACGGCCAGCGACGTGAAATGGGTGCCGGGACTCTGCCGCAGGTTCAAGTTCGCGGTCGTTCGAATGGTCGTGGCGGTTTGCGTTCGCGGGGCAACCTGCTTCTTCGCGACGACAAGATGCACTGGAGGCACAACGGTGGGCATCGGCGCCGCGGTCACCGCGGGGGCAAGTGCCCCCACTGCCATCGAGGCGCCGAACGTCGCCGCCGCGATCCGCAGGGAAAGTAGTGGTTGTGAACTCATGGCGCTTACTCCTTCAACAAAGGAATTGACCCGTGAGACATCAACCCCTTGGATAAGTACTCGTGTGGGTACACCATATGTGGCCAGAGTTGCAGATGTCACGGGTGTGACAGCCGGGATTAAAAGTAATCGGCCGTCCCGGTGACTATTTTCCGGGACGGCCGACCACTGAAAGTCAGTATTCGCGCCGCGGCGCTACGCGTTTTGCCGCAGCACGTTCTTTTGCACCTTGCCCGTGGAGGTCCGCGGCAGATCCTGCGGGAAGTGGATGGTCTTGGGAACCTTGAAACCCGCCAATTGCGTGCGGGCATGGGCCTGCAGCGTTGCCGCGTCGACCTGCGAGCCGCTGGCCCGGATCACGTAGGCCACCGGGGTCTCGCCCCACTTTTCGTGCGGAACGCCGATCACCGCCACGTCAAGGACCTCCGGGTGGCTGGCGAATGCCTGCTCGACCTCGATGGTCGAGATGTTCTCGCCTCCGGAAATGATGATGTCCTTGGCACGGTCCTTGAGCTGGATGTATCCGTCGGGATGCATAACCCCCAGGTCCCCGGTGTGGAACCAGCCGCCGGCGAACGCCGCGGCGGTGGCCTCTTCGTCCCGGTAGTAGCCGATCATCACGTTGTTGCCGCGCAGCACGATCTCGCCCATGGTTTCCCCGTCGGCGGGCACGTCGTCCATCTTCGCATCCACGATGCGTGCCGATTCGGCCTGGACCATGCCCACACCCTGCCGGGAGACCTTCTGCGCCTTGGACTCCTCGTCCAAATCGTCCCAAGCTTCCTGGTACTCGCAGATCGTGTACGGCCCGTAGACCTCGGTGAGGCCGTAGACGTGGACGACCTCGATGCCCAGTTTTTGCAGCTTGCGGATGATCGCCGGCGAGGGCGGGGCCCCGGCGGTGGTGATCTTGATGCCGCGCTCCAGCGCGTGGGCCCGGGTCGAGTCGGCGATGATCGAGCAGACCGTCGGGGCACCGCACAGGTGGGTGACTCCGAGGTCATCAATCGCGTCCCACACCGGTTCGTCGCGCACGCCGCGCAGGCACAGGTGTGTGCCGCCGGCCGCGGTGACCGCCCAGGGGGTGCACCACCCGTTGCAATGGAACATCGGCAGGGTCCACAGGTACCGGGTGTGCGCGTCAAAGCCCTGGTGGAAGGCCTCCCCCATCGAGTTCAGGTAGCTGCCGCGATGCGAATACAGCACGCCCTTGGGCTTGCCCGTGGTCCCCGAGGTGTAGTTCAGCGTGATCGGCGCCCGTTCATCGGCAATCGCGAAGTCAATATCCGCCCCGCTGCCTGCGGCAATGAACCCCGCATAGGTGCCATCCACCTGGACCCCGGGCCTGGTGCCGGTGAATTCGGCGTCCTGGATCTCGATGAGCGCCTCGAGGGTCGGGACCTCGGCGCGCAGCGCCGCCGCGGCGCCGAGGAGCTCCGAGTCGGCAAAGAGCAGCTTCGTGGCCGAGTGCTCCATGATGTAGCCGAGCTCGCGGGCCGAGAGCCGGGTGTTCAGGGCCACGAGCACGCCCCCTGCCAGCGGGACGGCGTAGTGGGCGACCAGCATTTCGGGAATGTTCGGTGCCAATACCGCGACGCGGTCACCGGGCACGATGCGTGCGGCCAGCGCCTTGGCGAATTGTTGCACCTCCGCCCCGAATTGCGCATAGCTGTAGGACCGCGCCCCGTGCACTATGGCTTCCTTTGACGGGTATACCTCCACCGAGCGCTGCAGGAATCGCAGCGGTGTCAGTTCCGAGTGGTTGGCCAGTGGTTGCACGCCCATGTGGTCCTCATTCCGGTCGTCATCGTTTTTCCGGTCGCGGTCACCATGGAAGAGTGTGACGCCGGCTACATTTGCCATACACCAGACTATGGTTACGGAACCAAGTTTCACAATCCGGCACCGAGTGCCACCTTATGTTTCGTCCCTCAGACGCCTTCAATGGGGGCGGGCCGACGCCGTGATTCCTGGAAGGCCTGGAAGTGCAGGTAGCGGATCCGCGGCACCAGCTCGTCGGCAGGACCGTCCACCTGGATGCCCGGCACCACCAGGTTGACGGGCAGCGCGGCCACCGAGCCGGGCGCCACACCCCATTCCCGGTGCCAGGAATCAAGCATGGCCGCCGAGGCGGCATAGACGATGCGTCCCAGCCCGGCCCAGCCGTGGGCGCCGGCGCACATCGGGCAGTGTTCCCCGGAGGTGTACACAGTGGCCGCGGCCCGGCGCTCCGGTTGCAGGTTTCCCAGCGCCCACTGCGCAATGGCCAGCTCGGGATGCGCCGTGGAATCCCCGCCGGCCACGTGGTTCCGGCCCTCGTAAAGCACGACCCCGTCGGCATCGACAAGGATCGAGCCGAAGGGCTCGTCGCCTGCCTCCAGCCCCTCTTCGGCCAGTTCAACACAGCGGGTCAGGCGGTCAATGTCGGAGCGAGTCAGTCCCATGCGCCCATCATGCGACATGTTCGCCGAATTGCCCACCCTGGCATGCCACCGAGGGGTGGAATGCGCGCGACCGGTAATCGGCGTAGGCTCAGTGGGAGGGCGAAAGGTGAATAATGAGCCAATCTGAGTACTTTGAAGAACAGCTGAGCAAGGTGGAGGACGATTCCGTCGCCGAACTCACGGCATTATGTCGCAAGCTGCAGGACCAACAGCCCGGTTCCCGGGTTCCGCTCATCGACCCGGTGCACGACGTAGATGAGGCTCGGGTTATTTCCCTGCAAATCGCGCCGGGCCCCGGAACGTCTTCGGGTTTCCTGTCTTTGCGCAACGACGATCCCACCGCGGCACGGCTTGCTGCAGTCTATGAGGCTGCCGGGCTGGAGCCGCGTTTTGGTATCCCGTGGAATGTCTTCCCGTGGGAATTGCCTGACGGCGGCACCAAGCTGACCCCTGACCAGGTGAAGGCAGGGATCCGCCCGCTCAAGGAGCTCATGCGCATCGCGTACCGCACCTCGGCGATCGTGGCGCACGGGACCGAGGCAAAGCGACTGGTCCAGGCCTGGATCAAGGCCGGCGGCCAGCAGGTCATCAACCAGCGCGGCATCAAGATCTATGAAGTGCGGTCCACCGCGGACCGCGCCTTCCTGGGTTCGGCAGAAAAGCAGCAGGCGTGGTTCGACGAAATGGTTGCGGCCTACGCCGACGCCATGGCTCGAGCCGGATTGCGTCCAGCCGCCAAGTGAAGGTCCTCGTTGTCGGTGCCGGGGATCTCGGCACCGAGGCGGGCCTGCGCTTCCGGGCCGCCGGGCACCACGTCACCGCGTGGCGCCGACGGCCCGAAGTGCTGCCCACGGAATTTGCCACTCACCGGGTAGACCTGTCCGATCCCGCCACAGCACTGCCGGCGATTGATCCCGACACCGATACCGTGGTTTTCACCCCCGCCGCGCCCGAGCGCAGCGAAGAGGCCTACCGCCGCACCTACCTGGATGCCGCACGGCGCGTGTTCGACGCCCTGGCGCGTGACGGCGTTTCTCCCCGGCGCTTCCTGTTGGTCTCCTCGACCGCCGTCTTTGGCGATGCGGCCGGGGGCTGGGTCGACGAGGACACCGAGGTTTCCCCGCGCACCGCAACCGCCAGGATCCTGGCCGAAACCGAGGAGCTGGTGCGCCGCAGTGCCGCAGCACCGGTCATCCTGCGCCTGGCCGGAATCTACGGGCCCGGCCGCAACCACTTGATCAGCCAGGTGCGCGACGGCAACGCCCGCACCCCGGACAAGACAGTGTGGACCAACCGGATCCACCGCGACGATGCGGCTGCCGCGATCGTGCACCTGTGCACCCTGGAACCCGCGCCGGCGCAGCTCTATCTGGGTGTTGACCATGAGCCTGCGGGCCTGGCCGAGGTCCAGGAATTCCTGGCCCAAAGCCTTGGCGTTCCCTTGCCCGTGGCTGGCGAGGCCCCGGTGAACCGCGGCGGCGACAGGCGCCTGTCCAACGCGCTCCTGCTCTCCACCGGCTTCAAGTTCACGTTCCCGACCTACCGCGAAGGCTACGCGAGCGTGCTTGCGGGCCAAGGCGTGCGCCACCCCTGACCGCACCCGCCTCCGCGCGTCGGTGGTTCAGGATGCGTTACCTGGACCAGATGTCGTCCCCGCGCAGGGTGGCGTCGGCACCACCGTCAATGTAAATCGTTTGGCCGGTGACGTGCGTGTTTTCCTCGCTCGCCAGCCAGGCCAGCATGCGGGCAATCACCACGGCCTCCGAATGGTAGTTCAGCGGCATCGGCACGTTGTCATCGGCCAGCTTGCGGCCCTCGTCGGTGGCAAGCATCTCGCGCGTCATGTTGGTGATAACGGTTCCGGGGGCCACCGCATTCAACGGGATGCCGGCACCGGCCCAAGGTCCGGTGATGCATTCGCGGCGCACCCAGCGGGAGATCGCACGCTTGGAGGAAGGGTAGTTCAGGTAGCCGGCCCGCGGGCCCTGGGCTTCCAGCTCGGCACCAATGCGCAGTGCCTCGGTCTCGTCGCCGGCCATCAAGGCCTCGACCAGCGCTTCGGAATTCGCCTGCAGGGAAGCCATGGAGGAAACCACCGCCACGCGCGGTGCGGCGGAAGACGTCAGTGCGGGCAGCAGGCCCTCAAGGAACGCCGTCACACCAAAGAAGTTCACCGAGACCGTGAAGGCCTTGGGTGCGGAGACTCCCTCGGCGGTGATGACAGCGTCGATCCCTCCCTCCCCGGCAGCAAGGGTTTCGGCGACCGCGGCCGCGCGTCCCGCCCCGGTGGAGAGGTCCGCGTTCACCTCGGCGTTGCGCAGCTCAACGCCAATCACCTTGTGGCCGCGCACGCGCAGCAATTCGGCGGTTGCGGCACCAAGGCCGGATGCGGATCCCGTGACGACATACGTTCTCATGGATGCTGGCCTTTCCCGGGAATTCCGTGGCCGGCCGGAGCCGCTTGCCCCGCGCCCGTCCCTGGTGGACCTTCCCTTTCGATCCCCACGTTACGCCCGGATCCAGTGCCCCCGCGGACCCTTTCACCGCTAGCTGGCACCACGGAAAAAACAAAAAACCAGTGCTACGTACGGTATTCAATCGTCCCTTTTACAAGTTGCAACCGGCGCTTGCCCTCCCCACGCACAAGGGACCCCGGTGACCGGTGCGGGTATTTGATCCGCACCGATCACCGGGGTCCCAGTGGTTTTGGCAACGAGGGGCCTAGAAGCCCTTGCGCAACGGGTTGAAGTGGCGTGCCACGGCAGGCTTGTCCTTGCCGAGGATTCCGGCGGCGAGCAGCTTGCCGGTCAGCGGGCCCAGGGCAACGCCCCACATGCCGTGTCCGCCGCCAACGTGCACGCGCGGGGAGCGGGTGGCGCCGACCAGCGGCAGTCCGTCTGCGGTGCAGGGACGCCCGCCAACCCACTCTTCCTTGCGGTCTTCCCAGTTGATGCCCTTGTAGACCGGGGCGGCCGCGGCCACGATGGCCTCGATGCGCTTGGGCTCCAACGGGTGGTTGACGTCGCGGAACTCCATGGTTCCGGCGATGCGGAAGCGGTCCCCGAGCGGGGTGCAGGCCACACGCTGGGACGGGAAGTAGATCGGGTGCGTCGGCATGACCTCGGGCTGGACAGTGAAGGAGTAGCCGCGGCCCGCCTGGACGACGACATTCACGCCGAACTTCTTGGTCAGGTCGTTCATCCAGGCACCGGTCGCCATCACCACGTGGTCGGCGGTGATCGAGCGGCCCTCGGAACCAATGACGGTGACCGAGCTGCCGTTGTCGCGGACGTCGGTGACGTTGTAGGAACCAATGATGTCCCCGCCACGGGCGATCACGGATTCGGCCAGCGATTCCATGTACTTCGGCGGGTTCAGGAAGCGCTGGTTCTTGATGGCCACGCCCGCTGCCACCTCGTCGGACAGGGTCGGCTCGATGGCGCGCAGCTCGTCGCCGGTGAGCAGGTCGAACTCGACATTGCCACCGGTCTTGCGGATCATGTCGAATTCGTGAAGAAGTCCGTCGCGGTCCTTGAGGGACTTGAACCCGGTCAGGAACGGGGTGGCGGGCTTGGTCTTCTCGAGAACGCCCGGACCGGCGTTGGTGCCTTCGGCAATCTCATCGAAGGCGTCCAGGCCCGTGGTGCCGATCTCGGAATAGATCCGCATGGCTTGCTGCCACTTTTTCGGGGTGCTGTGCCAGGCAAAGCCCACCAGGAAGCGAAGCAGCTTGGCATCGGCCTTGAGCGGAACGTACAGCGGGGAAGCCGGATCCATCATCATCTTCAGGCCGTTGGTGAAGATGGAAGGCTCGGCGATCGGCAGCGTCAGTGCCGGGGTCAGCCAGCCGGCGTTGCCCCACGAGGCACCCGAGGCCACCCCGCCCCGATCCACGACTGTGACCTTGACGCCTTCCTCCTGCAGGTACCAGGCCGCGGACAGGCCGACGAACCCTGCACCGACGATTACAACATGCTCAGGCGTCGCTTCGCTGGCCATGGTTCACACTCCGTTCAAGAAATTCCAACACTTGATCTCAACTTTGGCGGTGAAAGCCACGCGAAGCAACGGGACTTCACTTTTCATCGGTGACGCAGGCCACTGCATCGCGTACCCTGCATTAAATGTGGCTGATTAGCAAATATTCTATTTTTTCTGCGTTGCCCCGTAAAGAGTTCGGGTTTCTGACCCGTCATCCGGGGTTTGTCCTGCTCTCATACTCGATCGAATCAATCATTCGGGCAAGCACCAGGGCAGACACGGGAGCGAAATCGTGGACATCCACTCCGACATTGAGGCCCCGGCCCGTCGCCAGGAAGGCGCCGTGGACGTGCCCGTGGAGCAGCCATTGCCCCTCGTCGCGCAGGCGAAATTGCGAGTAACGGTCTCCGCCGCGGGAACCCCCCAGATAGGGAAAATGACTCAACAGCACCTTGCGCCCCGGCACGTTCTTGATGGTGGCCGGAAGCTTCACCCGGGCGAATGCGCCCACGCTCGCAAAGCCCGCGTCAAGGAAGCCTTTCAGGTGCTTTTCCGCCCCGATCCTCCCTGGCCAGCAGGCGTCGTGGTTCCCGGCCACGAGGTGTTTGGTGCCGTGGAGCTCCGAAACGATTTCAAGTCCGCGGACCTTGTCGCCCAACGCCCAATCCCCCAGCACCCAGACGGTGTCCGCCGAGGCCACCGCGAGGTTCCACCGCCGGATGATTTCGGCATCCATCTCGGCGCTGTCGGCAAAGGGCCTGCTGCAGGTCTCGATGATGCGGCCATGCCCGAAGTGGGTGTCCGCCGTAAACCAGGTGTTTCCCACTTTTCTCCCTGTCCTCCTCGCCTGCCCAATGCATGGCATGGAACGTCCCGCACAGGCACCGATCTCCGTTTTCAGCCGACGGTTGCACTGCGGCTGTTTTGGCTCCGACGCATGGGCGATCCCCTTTAGACTATTTCCATGCCTCCCATTGCTCCAGTGCTTTCATCGACCACCCTGATTCGGGAGCTCGTCGGCGCACTCAGCCTTGACCGCGGTGCGGCCTATGCAAGCCAGGGCAGGGTGCTGGACGTCAATTGGGTGGCACCCATGAGCATCGTGCGCGCCAGCGTCCTGGGATCGGGCGGAATGGTCTACCGCACCGCGGTCCACTCCCAGGTCCAGCATGGTTTTCTCGTGCCCCAGCACGGGATTTGCACCTGCCCCGTGGGTGCGAATTGCAAGCATGCCGCCGCGGCGCTGTTGGCCTACATGTGGGACGAAACGAACTACGAGGAACCCGATCCCCGGGCCCCGTGGGAGCGGATGCTGGATTCCCTGATCGGCGATGGCCGTCCCGAGAACGCGGAAACCGAGGAACGCACCCTGGGTGTCCAGTTCGAGCTCCGGCCACGGACCCTCCAGCGCTACCAGGCCGCGGCAATGCAGAAGATCAAGAGCGGGGACATTCCGCACACCTCCAAGCTCGAACTGGTGCTGCGCCCGGTCCAGCTCAACGAGAAGGGCCGCTGGGTCTCCGGCAATCTCGCCTGGCAGCACTTTCGCTATACCCGCACCGGCGGCGTGCCCGTGCTGCCCTTCGACTTCATCTACGATCCGGACCAGGTGGAGTGGTTCTGCACCCTGCTGCAGCTGAACTCCTTTGCCGCATGGAACGGGACCCATCTGTCGGCCGGGGACTTCCTCAGCTCCATGGTGTGGAACCACCTGGCCCAGGCCCCGGGACTGGGGATCGAGTTGCGCGGCCCGTCCGCAAAATCCGCGGTGAAAGTTCACGACGCCGTCAGCATCCGCACCGATGTCGCCTCCGAGGGCAGGAAATTGCGGATCCGGCCCTCCCTCGACGTCCTGCCCGCGGATTTCAACACCGACTTCGTCGGCGCCGTCTCCGACCACGGCGTGTTCTGGTGGGACGCCAGCGAAGGAATGAAGCACCTCAACCTGCACCTGGCACCGACGCGCGCGAAGATCCCCGCGCTGATCACCGGCCTGCTCGGCACCGACAAAAAGGTCGTCATCCCGGCCAACGGACGGGAAAGCTTCGAACAGGAATACCTGCCCAAGCTCGCCAAGGCCACGGAGCTCTCCTCCCTCGACCACTCCATCGAGGTGCCGACCTCGCTGGCACCGAAGATGCTCCTGCGCATCAAGCACATCGTGCGGAAGCCGGACCCCGCACGCAAGCGCAAGGACGAGACGGCCGGCGCCCCCGGCTTCGAGTTGCATTGGGGATTCTCCTACGGCGGCACCAAGGTTCCTCTGGGGGCAACACCTGGCATCGGCGTCGAGCGCGATTCCAAGGCAGAGCTTGCCCTGCAGCGCGAGGCCAGTGCGGCCATGGCCGATTTCCCCGGAGCCTTCACCGCGGTGTTCAGCAACATTCAGCACCAGGTACGGGCCAACGACAGCTCCATCGTCATCACCGGAGTCCATGCCGCCCGCTTCACCGCCTCGGCGCTGCCGGCACTGCAGGCGATGGAAAACCTGGAGGTGAGCATCGAGGGCGAGGCACTGGACTACGAGGAGCTCACCGCCGACCCGCTGATCACCATCTCGGCCGAAAACACCGAAACCAACGACTGGTTCGACCTGGGAGTGGAGGTGCGGATCGATGGCAAGAACGTCCCGTTCACCGAACTCTTCCAGGCCCTGGCCCACGGCGATGAGTACCTCATGCTCCCCGACGGCAAATACTTCGCGCTCGACCGCCCGGAATACGAGCAACTGCGCCGGCTCATCGAGGAAGCCCGCTCCCTCTCGGACTCCACCACGGATGGCACCATCCGGATTTCCAAGCACCAGGCCTCGCTCTGGGAAGACCTCAAGGACATTGCCACCAATGTCGAGGCCTCTGAGGCGTGGAAAGCCTCCTCGGAGGGGCTGAGCAACATCCTCACGGTTGCCCACGCCCCGCTGCCCGACGGCATCGATGCAACCCTGCGCCCCTATCAGCGCGAGGGCTTCGAATGGCTCTCCTTCCTTTACGACAACGGACTGGGCGGCGTGCTCGCCGACGACATGGGACTGGGCAAGACGCTGCAGACCCTGGCCCTGATCCAGCACGCCAAGGACAACCACGATCCGGCCGCGGGCAAGATGCCGCCGTTCCTGGTGGTGGCCCCGACCTCCGTGGTTTCCAACTGGGAGGCCGAAGCCAAACGCTTCGCCCCGAACCTGCACAGCGTCTACATCACCGAGACGGTGCGACGCGGCGGGGTCCCTGCCCACGAGATCGCCGCCGAGGTAGACATCGTCATCACCTCCTACGGCCTGTTCCGCATCGACCAGGACGAGTACGCGGCCACCAAATTCTCGGGGCTGATCCTGGACGAGGCGCAGTTCGTGAAGAACCCTGCAACGCAGGCGTCCAAACAGGCCCGCGACTTCCCGACGCCCTTCAAGCTGGCCATCACCGGCACGCCCATGGAGAACAACCTCTCCGAGCTCTGGTCGATGTTCGCCATTGCCGCACCCGGGCTCTTCCCCTCGCTCAAGCGCTTCGACGAGGCCTACCGCAAGCCCATCGAGAAGGACGGCGACAACGAGGCGCTGAAGCGCCTGAGGCGCCGGATCCGTCCGCTGATGCTGCGCCGCACCAAGGAACTTGTGGCCACCGACCTGCCTGAGAAGCAGGAACAGATCCTCGAGCTGGAACTGAACCCCAAGCACCGGGTCATCTACCAGCGCCACCTGCAGCGCGAGCGCCAGAAGGTGCTGGGCATGCTCGAGGACATGGACAAGAACCGCTTTGCGGTGTTCTCCTCCCTCACCAAGCTGCGCCAACTGTCCCTGGATGCCTCGCTCATCGACGACGAGTACGCCTCGGTGCCCAGCAGCAAGCTCGATGCCTTGCTCGAACAGCTCGAGGACCTCACCGCCGAGGGCCACAACGCGCTGGTCTTCAGCCAGTTCACCTCGTTCCTGTCCAAGGCCAGCGAACGGCTCACCGAGGCGGGGATCGAGCACGCCTACCTGGATGGCTCGACGACCAAGCGCGCCAAGGTCATCGAATCCTTCACCTCCGGCAAGGTCCAGGTGTTCCTGATTTCGCTGAAGGCCGGCGGGTTCGGACTGAATCTCACCCAGGCCGACTACTGCTTCCTGATGGACCCGTGGTGGAACCCCGCCTCGGAGAACCAGGCCGTCGACCGCGCGCACCGCATCGGCCAAAAGCGCAACGTCATGGTCTACCGGATGGTTTCCAAGAACACCATCGAGGAAAAGGTCATGGCGCTGAAGGACAAGAAGGCCAAGCTCTTCACCGCAGTGCTCGACGACGATGCGGCGTTCGCCTCGGCCATCAGCGCCGACGATGTTCGCTCGCTCTTCGCCGACTGAGCATCCAAAGCAGCACCATTCCAGGGTTTCCAAGCACCAGAGGGAGACGACAGAGACATGTCGAAATCAAAGTCCGCCAAGAACAAGCCGCGCACCGGGCATCCCGCGCGCAACCCCGGCGCCGGGGCATCGAAATTTGAGGACCAGGTCCGCGGGGCCATGCTGCCCTACATGGCCCAGCTGCGCGCCTACTTCAACCAGCGCCATGCCCCTGCCGATACGGAGGCCGGCCTCGAGGGCCTGGTTACCTTGTTGACGGTTCACGCACGGCTGCGCGAGAAGGTTGCGGTGTCCGAGCTCGACCACGACGCTCTGGCCATCCAGTTCAAGGACCTGCGCTCGATCGGCGACGAGGTCGCCGTCACCTGTGCGAGCATGCTGCGTGAATTCGTGCTCTTCCTTGCCGAGAGTGGCCATTGGAGTGGCTCCGTGGAGGAGTTCAAGGCGGTCTTCGACCTGATCGCCGCCCAGGGCGGCGAGTCCCCCGTGCTGGTTCCCGAGCTTGACGAAGCCAGCGCCGACGCCCGCTGGGCAAAGTTGCCGATGGTGGACACCGCGCGGGCATTGCTGGGCTGGGTCGGCGAGGGCCGTGAGGTCCAGCAGGATGGATCGCTCCTTGAGGCGGACGTGGCAGCCGCAGCGGCGGCCATTGGCCTGGATGTCCGCCAGGATGCTGCGGCCGGTGACACTCCGGCGGCTTGGGTGCCGGAGGCAGGGACCGCCGTGGCAACCATCGCGCAGCTTCCCAAGCTGGGCGCCTATTGGGATGCGTTGCTGCGTGCGGGCCTGCTGACCAAGCAGTCCGACAAGGCAGTGCCCACCCCGGTGGTCTCCGACGCGCTGAACTCCGACTCGGGATTCAGCGCCCGCGGCGTCAAGGATCTTCTGGCGGAGGGTCTCTACGCACACATGCTGCTCAGCGGCGTGGGCCACGAACACGGACACATGGTCACGCAGATGTCAGCCGCCCTGCTGGGAAAGGCAGGGTCGGCCAATCCCCCACGGACCGAAGCAGCATTCTCGGTTCCCGCGCCCGGAGAATTGGAGCCAGAGCAGGAACACCTGCAGCCGCTTTTTGAGCAAACCGTGCCGGCCGCGGAAACATTGCTGCGCGCCGCCGAGTCCGAGGGCCTGGTCCGCATCGGCAAGCACATCCGTGTACCGCGTGTACTGCGGGCGCCCCTGGAACGCGCTCTGACTCGCGTGGCCGAGGAGATCCTGGGCTAGATTTTCCTTCTTAACGCCGTGGGGCGGTGGATGCGCGAAAACGCGTCCACCGCCCCACGGTCTTTTGGTCCGGGTCGGAAAACCTAGATGCTGTTGGTTGCCATATCGATGTCGAGGCGCGGCAGGCGGTCGAACCAGGGGTTCTCGCCAGGGGTGCCCACGTTGACGATCAGGAAGGCGCGGTTGGCGCTATCCGCATTGATGACGGTGTCCACGCCGGCGGCGTTGAAACCGCCCATGGGCCCGGCATGCAGCCCGGCGGCGCGGACGGCCATGATGAAGTAGCCGGCCTGCATCCAGGCGTTGTTCTTGGCGACTTCGGCGCGCATGGCGACATCCTCGTCAAACATGGCCTTGCGCTCGGCTGCGTGGGGGGAAGAAGACGGGGAACTGCTCGTGCCAGTCGGCGTCGTAGCTCAACACGGCCAGCGCGGGTGCGGACAGGGACTTGGGCCGGTTCATTTCCATCATCTGGGCAACAACTGCCTCGCGGGCTTCGGTACTCTTGACCCAGGTGATGCGCAACGGCTGGTTGTTCATCATCGTCGGACCCATTTTGGTGAGCTCGTAGATGGCTTCCAGGGTCTGGTCGGAAACGGCCTCGTCGGAGAAGGTGTTGGCAGTTCGCGCTTCAAGGAAAAGCTTGTCAGCGGTATCTGCATCGATCGACAGCTGCTCGTACACGGTCGCGGCGGTTTCAACGCTCATGTGGGGGTGCGCTCCTTGCGGCTCAATGGTGGTTTCCTATTAGAACAGAACCACCACGGCCGACGGCCACATTCCCCCCGGTGCCGTGATCCGCGTCACCCACGGCAGCCCGGAGACCGAAAACGGGGCATATCCGGGTTTAAACATCAGCACGCCCGACGACGCCGATGGTGGCTACTCTTGGGGTAGTAGCGACCGCGGAACCTTGGTTATCAAATGCTCCTTGGGGGAAAGCATTTGACGCGGTTCCTGATGCTGACCAACTTGGGGGCTTGGTCTGCGGGGCTGGCGTCGTCTGGCGTGCTGGAAATGAGTCCTTGTAACGCCACTCGCAAAACGCTCCGCGAACTCATCAATCGGCTATACGGCCGATGTACTACCTACTCTATCCACGAGAGCGAGTGCTCCACATTAGACCTTTGACCATACTTGGTGAGGTAACCTCACTAATGATCAGAAGTCTCGGAAACTTCCTCGAGCGACCTGCTGCCAAGATCAATAATGTCGGCCGGCAACTCGGCGCGCACCACCCAGTCGCCACGGACGCGCTTGGCCGAGAGGGTTCCGCCGAAGGCCGCCATGCGGTCGGACATGCCCACGATCCCTGAGCTGAGCCCACCGCTATCAAACCCTTGGTCCATGACGCGGCGGGGCAGCGTATTGGCGATTTCCAGCCACACCCTGTCGCCCACAACGAGGGCCTCAATGCGGCACGGAGCATCCCGCTCGGCATGCTTGACGATGTTCGTCGTGGATTCCTGCAGCACCCGGTACAGGGCGGCCTGGGCGGACTGGGGCAGGCCTGAAAGCTTCGGGTCGGCCATGATCTTGGTCGGATGGCCGAGATCAACCAATCTTTCGGCGAAGATCTCAACACCTATGAGAATTTCCAGGCTGCTGGCCGCATTCCCGGCAGAGTCGACGAGTGAGCCGTCCACGCGTGTCGCCGGACCGTCCGAACGCAAGACGTTGAGCATGACGCGCAAGTCCTGGAGGGCTTCCTTCGACGTGGCGCCGATGACCTTGAGCGCTGCCTGGGCAACTGCCGGATCGCCGGAAAAACCCGCGGCCTTGGCCTGCATGGAAATCACGGTGATGTCGTGGGCGACGATATCGTGCAGGTCCCTGGCAATGGCCTTGCGCTCAGCTTCAACGGCCTCTTGTTGTTTGCGGCGCAGTTCTTCGATGCGCTTTCTGTCGGCCTCGCGCTGTTCTTGAAAATTTCGCGCAAATACGGCTACGAAGTAAGCGGCCGCGACCAACGGAATGATGATGATCAAGAAGCCCACGTCGTAGGATCTGACAACAACGATCAGGATTGGCCACAGACCCGTGACGCATAGGTAGCGGAAAGAAAACTTACGGGTCTCCGTCAGGGTAACTATGCCAACCAGGAGGGGAACAATTAGGAGCGCGAACATATAGGCGCCCGTGAAAGCCGTCAATGTCATGGCCGCAATGGAAACTACGACCGCATAGCGGGTACGAACCCACAATAGTCCGAGCGCGAGAGCAAAAGCCGCATTGACGATACCGTCGGTCGCTTGAACTCGAAACCTGTCGGAGCCGGCTTCACTGACCAGAGTCACAATGTCGGTAACCAGCAGCAAAGCGACAACACCGGTTGCCACCAGGAGAATCTTCCTCCCCAGAGTGGAGGAAGATTGCTCACTAGTGGCATCGGGGGAAGAAACGAATCGGTTCACCGCTCCATTCTCACCCAAAAGAGGACTCATTCCTATGAGCCCTCTTTTCTACTTACCGCATGATGCACCGAAGTATCGGCACAGCCAGTCATTAAATGCATCAGAAGCACCAGCAGGCGAAGCAACTGGCAGCGAGCTGCCCTTGGAGAGCGAACCGGGAACCGCGGCAGCCTGGGCAGGAATGGCGGCCGGTAGCAACAAGGCAACGGACATGGTTACAGCAGCGAGGATACGAGTTTTACGAGTCATGTTGCCTATTCTTGCATCCATTTCACTAAGTCAACAGGTATTTTTAGATGAATTTTTTATACTTGGCCAGTCACAACGTCGTTAAGTCCGAAGTTCACTAGACTCGGAACCGTGACCGACATCCAAGTTCTTGTGGTTGATAATGAACCCCTCATGCGCCAAGCCCTCAAAATCATTCTGGAAGCTGCACCGGGGTTCCAGTGGCTTGGAGAAGCGACAAACGGTATCGAAGCCGTGAACTTTTGTGCGGGCAACAGCCCGGACGTCATCCTCATGGACATGCAGATGCCTCGCATGGACGGGGTTGAAGCAACAGAGATCATCACGACGAATTACCCGGACATTGGCGTGCTCGCCATAACCGCATTCTCCTCGGAGGAATACCTGGTCCCGGCTCTACGGGCCGGGGCTGCGGGTTACCTGGTCAAGGATGCCGAGCCCACGGAAATCCTCGCCGCCATTCAGGCGGTTCACGACGGAAGTGCCGCTATTTCGGCGTCAGTGTCACAGGATCTCATCCGCGCCGTCCGAAATGGCTACGACGTCAAGCCGAGCAGCACCAGCCGGCAAAGCCCCATGCCCTTGTCCGAGCGAGAATTGGAAGTCCTGCAACTGCTCGCTCGCGGGCGCAACAATCCGGAAATTGCTGCCGAGTTGCATGTTTCCGAAGCCACAGTCAAGGCTCACCTGAGCCGCGTCATGGCCAAATTTGGCGTCCGGGACAGGGTCCAGACCTTGATCCGGGCCGCGCAGTACGGCCTTGTCGAACTACACATGGATTAATCCTTGGGGCCAGAACTCCATCCGATGCGGCCACTTGCACGCAAAACCGCCGGCACTGCTGACTCTGGCCAATACCAAATCTTCCCCGGAACTCTGTCACGCGGCTGAACGGTGCGTTGACGCGCAGGAAGGGCATGCCCGCTACCGGTCCGCCCTTGCTACAGATGTCGGGCACTGAATATCGCGCAGAAGATTGTAGGTTTTACTAAATTCATATCAATTTCATGGATCGACAATAATTTGCAAATTAGGTGGGAATAACCACCTTTCTTGCCAGTTGGCCCCATCTATCGCTTAAGCTCGGAAAATGACAACTGAACTGAGGAAGGCGAGCGCAACACCCCGCGTTCACCGATGGGTTTTCTGGCCCGCGGCCATCATCATCATTGTTTTTGCTACATTTGCGATGACCATGCCAACCACCGCCGAGGCGTTATTCGCTTCCATCCAGTCGAAAATCATCGGCTACTTCAATTGGTACTACGTCCTCATCGCCACGGGTTTCGTGGTGTTCAGCCTATGGCTGGGATTTGGAAAATTTGGCGAGATTAAGCTCGGCAAGGATGACGATGAACCGGAGTTCTCCCTCGGTTCCTGGTTCTCGCTGCTCTTTGCCGCCGGAATGGGCATCGGCTTGGTTTTTTATGGTGTCTCCGAGCCACTGAGCCATTTCGCTTCCCCCAAACCTGGCGCCTCGGGTACTCCTGCCGAGCTTGCCCAACAGGCCCAGGCCCAGACCTTCCTGCACTGGGGCGTACATGCATGGTCTATCTACGTAGTTATCGGGTTGGCCCTCGCATACGCAATTCACCGACGTGGTCGGCCAATCTCGATCCGATGGACCCTCGAACCATTGTTGGGCCGCAAGGTCCATGGCGGACTCGGAAACCTCATTGACGTCGTTGCCTTGGTCGGCACGATTTTCGGTGTGGCAACCTCGCTGGGATTGGGTGTCCTGCAGATCAGTGCGGGACTGGAAAGTGCCGGACTGATACAGGCATCCCAGTTCGTCGACCTCATCATCATTGCAGTGGTTACCGTTATGGTGCTTTTCTCAGTGCTATCTGGTGTTGGCAAGGGCATGAAGTGGCTGTCCAACACCAACCTGCTGTTGGCCGGCGTGTTCGTCGCCTTCCTTCTCATAGTTGGGCCCACGCAATTCCTGCTGAGAAATTTCGTGCAGTCGGTCGGCAATTACCTGCAGAACTTCCTCGCCATGTCCTTCAACGTCAGCGCCTTTACGGGAACTGAGGGTGAGATCTGGCAGGGCACGTGGACCACCTTCTACTGGGGTTGGTGGATTTCTTGGGCCCCGTTCGTCGGCATCTTCATCGCAAGGATTTCCAAGGGCCGAACAGTGCGCCAATTCGTTGCGGGTGTCATCTTGGTTCCAACCGTAGTCACGATGCTGTGGTTCGCAGTCCTCGGCGGAACCGCCATCTACGGCCAGCTACAGGGCACGGGTAATCTTGTTGCCCCTGACCGCTCGATAGACACCGAGGGCGCACTGTTCGCCATGCTCGATCAATTGCCTGCCGGTGCCGTTCTGACGGTGGGTGCCATCATCATGATTGTCATCTTCTTCGTCACCTCTGCCGACTCGGGTGCCTTGGTCATGGGCATGATTGCCACTGGCGGGGAAGTGGAGCCAAAGAACTGGATCCGCATCTTCTTTACTCTGGCTACTTCCCTCCTTGCTGCCTCGCTGTTGCTCTCCGGAGGCCTCGAGGCGCTCAAGACGGCGGCGATCATCATTGCCCTGCCGTTCAGCATCGTCCTGATCCTGATCTGCTGGGCGACATATCTGGCATTCTCACGGGAAGTGAAGGTATACGAAAAGGCCCGGCGGATGGCCTTCGTCGACCACATCGGCGATTTCTACGGCCTGGAAGTCGAGGCACCGAACCAGGATTCGCAGCTGATCAATCTGCGGAACTTCACTGCGCGGCTGCGGCGGGCGGTTCCGGCCGCACACCGAGTCGATACCCCGGTTTCTGCAGGCCGGGTACGCACGGAAGCGGCCCCTGACGCTGATGGGCCAGGAACCGATGGCGGCGAACCAGACCAGCCGCCGAGGGCCAGCAGCTAGCCGGCTCGGCCTTGCAAATTCGAGGTGTTGGGTTCCCATCCTTGGTGGTTAACCCAACACCTCGAATTTGCAAGGCCGAGCCGGCTAGCTGCTGGCCCTCGGCGGCTGGTCTGGTTCGCCGCCATCGGTTCCTGGCCCATCAGCGTCAGGGGCCGCTTCCGTGCGTACC